>CAXMLT010000632.1:0-3784 GCA_964194245.1 uncultured Hyphomicrobium sp. | reverse complement strand
GGTATCGCTTCAGGGGAGCACACCATCACGCAACAAGCTGGCGCCTGGTTTGATGAACCTGTCCATGAAATGTGCTTTCGCTCCGATCGGTATGACCAGGAAATAACCGTGCTGCAATTTGAGGCAGATGGCCCACGCTTTCAGGAGGAAGAAGAAGAGGGTGATGCTTTCGATCATCTGATACGGAACGGATAGGCTCTCACTCGTTGACGGTGGGAGGTGTCGAACCGTACCAGGCTTGCGCAGCGGCAATTCCAGCCAGGACAATGTTCGATCTCGGCCCGTTCGATGCAGCAAGCGGAGATGTTCTTAGTCGGTGTCGAGACAAAGATGTTGGGCTCGCGTTGGCGGCTCAGATCTGATACCCAATGCGAGGTGACGGTACTTTTCGAACGCGGTTTGAGCGCTCGCAGGGACGCTCTCAATTGCAACCCGACGGCAAATGACGCCGATCGATACCGAAACTACAAAAATATTTTTTTGGGCGATTTCTCAATGAAATCAAAAGCGTAGCATTTTGACGGCCGCGCAGTCGGAAAATGACCGTCAAAGTGGGTGCATACCATATATTTTTCAACAGCTTATGGGCATTATGAACGATCGAGTGGGAGTAGGGGTGGGGTCCGCATATTTCGAAGGGAAACAAAGACATGCCTACGTTGACCACCAAGGACGGCACTGAGATCTTCTACAAGGACTGGGGAACGGGTGAGCCGCTCTTCTTCCATCATGGCTGGCCGCTGACTGCCGACGATTGGGACGCCCAGATGATGTTTTTCCTGGAGCATGGTTACCGCGTGATTGCTCACGATCGTCGCGGTCACGGTCGCTCGACGCAAACGGCGAACGGACACGACATGGACACCTATGCCGCCGACGTTGCCGAAGTCGTCAAAGCGCTTGACCTCAAGAACGCTGTGCACATCGGTCACTCCACCGGCGGCGGCGAGGTGACGCGCTACGTCGCCCGGCACGGTAAGGGCCGCGTAGCAAAGGCGGTACTCATCAGCGCGATCCCTCCGACTTTCATGAAGTCGGAAAGGAACCCCGATGGCGTTCCGAAGGAAGTCGTCGATAGCATCCGTGATGGCACGGCCAACCATCGTTCCCAGTTCTACAAAGACATCACGATTCCGTTTTACGGATTCAATCGTCCCGGTGCGACGATCTCCGAGGGAATACGAGAGAACTGGTGGCGGCAGGGCATGATGGGTGCCATCAAGGCTCAATACGATTGCATCAAAGTTCTCTCAGAGACCGAGTTCTATGACGATCTCAAGATGATCGACATTCCGGTCCTAGTGATGCACGGCGAGGATGACCAAATTTGTCCTTTCCCAACGACCGGAGCAAGGTCCGCCAAGCTCTTGAAGCACGGGACGCTCAAGTCTTACCCCGGCTTGCCGCACGGGATGCCCACCACGCATGCAAACCTGATCAACGCTGACCTTCTGGCTTTCATCCGCAGCTAGCTGGCACCAAGTGAATGTCACCAACAAGGCCGCGAGCCTCTTGCCTCAAGCCGCCGCCGGCTTTTCCACTAGCACCAACTCGCCCGTCTCCAGAAGCGACTTTAGGTTCGACAGGATCTTCGGCCAGCCGCCCGACACCGCCTCGATGAACTTCGCGTCCTTCTTGTCGATCGAGTGCGTGATGGTGAGCTTCACGGCGTCAGCCACCGGCTCGAGCTCCATGGTGCAGATCGCGTAGCCTTCGGCCTTCAGCTCGGGGCGAAACTCATTCCGCCACTTGATCACGAGCCGCCTCGGAGGCCTGGACTCGAGGATCTCGCCAGAATCGGTGAGGCGGCCGTCGGGGTACATGATCTTCCAGGGCGAACCTTTCTTGAAGTCGCTCTCCACGCGGCAGTTGAACCAGTACTGCTGCATGAAGTCGGTGTCGGTCAGCGCCGACCACAGCTTTTCGGGCGTCGTGCGGATGTAAGTGACGTAGATGAACGTGGAGGCGGGGGCGCTACTCATGATCTTCTCCTTCGAGGGACTTCTTGAGCTTCGACACCGCCGCCAGTCGCGGCGCCTCAAACTTGCCGATCCAGCGCTCGGCGATGTCGTTGATCGGCACCGGATTGATAAAGTGCAGCTTCTCGCGGCCCTTGCGCTTGGTCGCGACGAGGTTTGCTTCCTCCAGGATCGCGAGGTGCTTGGTCACAGCCTGGCGCGTCATCTCCAACCCCTGACAAAGCTCACCCAGCGTCTGACCATTCTTGCGATGGAGCCGGTCCAGCAGTTGCCTGCGGCTCGCATCCGCGAGTGCACGGAAAACGGCGTCGTCGCTCATCGAACTAATATGCAACTAAATGGTTGCCTGTCAAGGGGGCGGCCGTGAGCGCTGCGTAACGATGAGCCGGGCGAGTGCGTATCTGGCAGGAACGTCGCGCCAGCTTGCACGGGGAACGCCCATGAAATTCATCGTCGATTTTTTGATCAACGGGCCGGAGCGGCTCTCCGCCTGGTTCGCTTGGCTACCGCCCCTCTTCGCCCGCATCGTCGTCGGCTGGGTGTTTCTGTGGAGCGGCTGGGGCAAGCTCAATGCGCTCGAGCGTATCACTGCAAACTTTGTCGAGTGGGGCATCCCCTTCCCGCACATCCTGACGCCCTTCGTCTCGGGCGTTGAGTTCTTTGGCGGACTCCTCTTGCTGCTCGGCCTCTTCACCCGCGTCGCCGCGGTGCCGCTCGTCGTCACGATGATCGTGGCGATCCTCAGCGCCAAGTTGGGCGACGTAGATTCGCTGGGGACGCTGCTCGGCTTCGAGGAGGTCTCCTATATGGCTCTGTTCGGCTGGCTTGCGGTCGCGGGGCCCGGTCCGATCTCGCTCGACTGGCTGCTGCAGCGCTGGCGTTCGCAGCAGGCTTAGCTCCAAAGCGCGTTTCCCCGAAAAAAAGAGCCCCGCGTTTTGCGCGGGGCCCACGGCTCGGGGAGGAAGCGTGGGGAGGAAGAAACCGAATTCCGGGGAGAGCATCGTGCTCTCGATGGGGAGACATTGCCACCTGCGCCCCGGCGCGGCTGTTCCGCCCGGAACAGGACGAAGAAAAGTCAAAGCCGCTCATCATATTTTTTGCGGATTCGAGCGCGTCTCAGAAACGAAAATGCCCCCCAGCCGCGAGGCTGAGGGGCAAGTCTCCGGCCGGGTCCGGGGGGACGGGGGACGGAGGCTTATCCGGCCGGGAGAGAAACACCTGATGGAAGGCTGTCGTCCGATCTCCCTGTGCTGAGTTGATCTATGATGTGACTAGCGCCGTGTCGGCAGGCCTGCTGTTCCGCAGGGAACACTCACTCGCCGAGCATCTCTCCAATCATTTCCACGCGCTCCTGCACGGCTTCCATCTTCTCCTGCTGTACCTCCATGCGCGCTTCCATCATGTCGCTGGGGTCCATGCCCTCGCCACCCTCGGCCATGGCGGCACGAGCCGCGGCGGCCTGCTGCGCGCGAGCGGCTGCGGCAGCCTGAGCCTGGGCCGCTGCCTTCGCAGCTTCCGCATCGGCGGCGGGCGTGAGCGATTTCCTCGGCGCCTCTGCCGGTGCGGCGGCCTGCGTGGCATCGGGGATGACGTTCGATGTCGGTGTGCCGGCGCTGAAGTCGTCGGAGGCGGAGAGCGGATTGGATTCATTCAGCGCGTTGGAGACGGGGGCGCTGAGCGAAGAGTCGGCTTGCGCGGCGACCGACCCGCCGAGCACGGCGAGAAGGGCGGCGGCTGCGAGAATTGCGGTGCGCGGGTGCATGTGCGTGGCTCCATCTGCAAGGTTAGCGGTGCACCGCTGACAC
>CAXMLT010000631.1:0-3641 GCA_964194245.1 uncultured Hyphomicrobium sp. | reverse complement strand
GAAGGTGATGATCTGGCCGGCGTAGGAGGGATCGGTGAGGATCTCCTGGTAGCCGGTCATCGCCGTGTTGAAGCAGACCTCGCCGACGGCGGAGCCGGTGGCGCCGAGGCCGGTGCCGGCGATCACGGTGCCGTCGGCCAGCACGAGGCGCGCCGTCAACGGCGCATCGGCCCAGGGTGCGGGCGCGTGCGGCGGGTTGGGCGTCGGCATGTTCAATTATGGCTCCGGGCGCCCTCAGCCTGTCGCGCAAGGAGCGCGGAGTTGCGGAGGCAGGGCGGGACGCGGCGGACTCTTAAGAGAAGCGCCCCGCGAGGTCAACCCGCGGGGGCCAGCTGCACACGGCTTGCGCGTCCGGGGCCGGGGCTCTACTCCCGCGGCGCAACCGGCGCCGCGCGCCCAGCTTGCCTCTGCGCGTCCGCGCGCCTAAATACGCGGCCCGAGACGTCAGGAGACGATGATGCGCGAGAAGATCAACGACGACCTGAAGACGGCAATGAAAGCCGGCGAGAAGGTTCGTGTCGGCACGCTGCGTCTCATCAATGCGGCGATCAAGTCGGCCGACATCGACGCGCGCCCCTCGGGCAAGGACAAGGTCGACGAAGCCGGCGTGCTCGCGGTGCTGGCGAAGATGATCAAGCAGCGCCGGGATTCGATTGAGCAGTTCGTCGCCGGCGGGCGCCAGGAGCTCGCCGACAAGGAAGCCGCCGAGATCAAGGTGATCGAGGCCTATCTGCCAAAACAGATGGACGTGGCCGAGGCGAAGGCCGCCATTGCCGCCGTGATCACGGAGGTGGGCGCGGCAAGCCAGAAGGACATGGGCAAGGTGATGGCGGCGCTAAAGGCCCGCTATGCCGGCCAGATGGACTTCGGCAAGGCGAGCGCGGCGGTGAAGGAGCTGCTCAAGTAGTCGGGAATCCCAGAGTGCTGACAAAGCAGCCAGATTCTGGCTGTTCATATGCGGGATAGCGCGGTTGCGCCGCGTCTATCGCACACGAATCAGCGGTACAGTTTGTACCTCTGATTCGAGGTCCGCTCCGCATGCGCTACCCGCCGCATTTCCTCGACGAGATCCGTGGCCGGCTGTCGGTCAGCCAGGTCGTGGGCCGCAAGGTTGCGCTCAAGCGCGCCGGCCGCGAGTTCAAGGGCCTGTCGCCGTTCAAGGTGGAGAAGACGCCTTCCTTCACGGTCAACGACCCGAAGGGCTTCTATCACTGCTTCGCATCCGGCGAGCACGGCGACATCTTCACGTTCCTGATGAAGACCGAGGGCCTGTCGTTCCCCGAGGCGGTGGAGCGGCTTGCCGGCGAAGCCGGCGTGCCGATGCCGAAGCCCGCCGCGCGCGATGAGGCGCGCGAGGACGAGCGCGAGCGGCTTTATCGGCTTGTCGAGACCGCAGCGCAGTTCTTCCAGAAGAGCCTGCTGAGCGGGGCCGGCGGCGAGGCGCGTCGCTATATCGAGAAGCGTGGCCTCAAGCGCGAGACGATCGCCGCCTTCCGGCTCGGCTATGCGCCAAACGACCGCTCGGCCCTGAAGCAGCATCTCGCCAGCGCGGGGTTCAGCCTCGAGGACATGATCGCGTCGGGCATGCTGATCGGCGGCGACGACATCCCCGTCGCCTACGACCGTTTCCGCCACCGCGTCATTTTCCCGATCACCGACTTGCGCGATCGCGTCATCGCCTTCGGCGGGCGCGCGCTCGATCCCGACCAGCCCGCGAAATACCTCAACTCGCCCGACACGCCGCTCTTCCATAAGGGCCAAGGCTTGTTCAACGCTGCCAAGGCGCGCGGGCCCGCGCACGAAAAGGCGCGCATTATCGCGGTCGAAGGCTACATGGACGTGATCGCGCTTACCGAGGCGGGTTTCCCCGAGACGGTCGCTCCGCTCGGCACGGCGCTCACCGAGGAGCAGGTGAAGCTCCTATGGCGCCTCGCGGATGAGCCGGTGCTGTGCTTTGACGGCGATGCGGCCGGCCGCAAGGCGGCCTTTCGCGCGGTCGAGACTGTGATGCCGCTCCTGCGCCCGGGCTTCAGTGTGCGCTTCGCCTTCCTCCCCGGCGGCCTCGACCCCGACGATCTCGTGCGCCAGCAGGGCCCCGACGCCTTCGCGGCCGAGCTTGCTCGTACGCGCGCGCTGTTCGACGTGCTGTGGCAGCGCGAGGAGCAGGAACAGGATCTCTCGACGCCCGAGCAGCGCGCCGCCTTCGAGACGCGCCTCAAGGCCATGGTCGGCAAGATCGGGGATGCGACGGTCAAGGCCCACTACGAACGCGAGTTGCGCGAGACGCTGTGGACCCTCAATCGCACGGTGGTGCGGGAGATCGCCCGGGGCGAGGGCCAGCGTCGGATGGGCCCTACCGGCGCCCGGCGCAACAATGTTACCCCCGACTGGCGCGTACGCGAGCGCGCCCGGCTGACCCAAGGCGGCCAACAGCCGTCGGCTCAAGCGCACCGGCAGGCCACGGCGAGCACGGAGCTTAGCCAACGGGCGGAATTGGTGCCTCCTCGGGAGGCCCTGATCCTCTGTACCCTTCTGAACCATCCCTGGCTCATCGAGGCCCATTCCGAGGAGATTGGGGCGCTAACCCTGTGTTCGGACCCGGCCGCCAGGCTGCGGGATGCCATCCTATCGGTGCATGCGCTCGAAAATGCACTTGACAGCACCGCCATACGCACCCAATTGAACGTCTCGGGCCTCAACAGGGTAATCGACCTTGTGGAGCGCTCCGTTACGCATAGAAGCGATCGTTTCGCTGAGCCTGATGCCCCGCGGGCCGAGGTGGAAGTTGGCTGGCGCCACACCCTCGCGCTGCATGAGAGGCAGGTCGGCTTGCAGAAGTCGCTCGAGGCTGCCGTCCAGGCTTACCACCAGGACGGCTCCGAGGACGCGCTGGCGCGCATCTGCGAGATCCAGGGCCTGCTTGCCAAGTCAAGCCAGTTGCCCCCCTTCGCAGAGCCGGTTGAGTAGAACTGGCGCGCCGTTTGCGTGTTGGGGCCGATGTGGGGAGCCGATACCGGCTCGTGCGGCAAGTGCGGCTGGGTGGCCCGGGGGCCAACTCCAGCCGTTCGTTGGGGGTGCGGAAGGTGGAGTGTCGCAAGGCCCTAATTTGAACGTGCGCAGACAGTGTCGCCAAGGGGCTGCCTGGGTCCCGTGCGATACGTTGCAGCACAGATTTTGAGCGCCTAGAGCAGGATCAGAGCCCTTGAAAGCCATGGCCGTCAAATCGAAAGCTCCGCAATCGGGATCGCGTAAGGCGCCTGCCGCGCCGAAGACCGAGGATCAGGACAAGCAGGGCACGGAGACCCAAGAGCGGGATAGCCCGCTGCTCGATCTCTCCGATCAGGCCGTTAAGAAGCTCCTGAAGACGGCCAAGGCCCGCGGCTACGTCACCTACGATCAGTTGAACTCGGTGCTGCCCTCCGAGGAGGTCTCCTCCGAGCAGATCGAGGACACGATGGCGATGCTGTCCGACATGGGCATCAACGTCGTCGAGACGGAGGAGAGCGAGGAGGCGCAGGAGGTTGCCGCCGACGAGCCCGAGGAGGAGGAGGGCCGCGCGCTCACCACCCAGGCCGTTCCCGCCACCACCAGCACCCGCTCCGAGCCGGCCGAGCGCACCGACGATCCCGTGCGCATGTACC
>CAXMLT010000630.1:0-5432 GCA_964194245.1 uncultured Hyphomicrobium sp. | reverse complement strand
GGCTCGTCCATGCCGCCGTAGAGATGATTGAGGAACATCTCTTTGGTGAGGGTGGTGCCCTTGCGAAGCGAGAGCAGCTCCAGCATCTGATATTCCTTGCCGGTCAGATGCACGCGCTGGCCGTTGACGTCGACCGTCTTGGTGTCGAGGTTGACCCGCAGGTCGCCCGTCTCGATGACGGACTGGGCATGGCCCTTGGAGCGGCGCACGATGGCGTGGATGCGGGCGACGAGCTCGTCCTTGTGGAAGGGCTTCGTCATGTAGTCGTCGGCGCCGAAGCCGAGCCCGCGGACCTTGTCCTCGATGCCGGCGAGGCCGGAGAGGATGAGGATGGGGGTCGACACCTTTGCGACCCTTAACGTCTTCAAGACCTCGTAGCCGGACATATCCGGCAAGTTGAGGTCCAGAAGGATAATGTCGTAGTCGTAGAGCTTGCCGAGGTCGACGCCCTCTTCGCCCAGGTCCGTGGTGTAAACGTTAAACCCTTCGGACTGGAGCATCAGCTCGATGCTTTGCGCTGTTGCGCTGTCGTCCTCGATCAGCAGAACTCTCATGATTTCCTCTTCAAAGTCCCGCGCCGTTGCCCGATCACGAAGAGACTGGCCGCCATCCCTTCGAGCTAAGTCATCGTTAGGAAATTACCGCCCGAAAGTTAACAAACCCTAATTAAGTCTTTCTCTCCGACCCAACTCTCTAACGAAACTTGACCGACACTGTTCTCCCTACCGTACGATAGGGAATAGATGCCCCGCACGCTTGGCACGCAGGCGCTCCGCCGCCTATAGAGCAGCGTGCACGGCCTGCTAAGACCGCGTCGACACCACGAAATTTTATGTAAGCCCTCGAACCCGGCGGGATCCCGACAACGCTTAGTCCTGGCCTTGCTGCAGCCTGCCTCAAGTCTGCGGTAGGTACCGGGAAAGCGTTGGCCAAGCCCCGAAATCGCCAACGAATCTAGAGGTAACAGAATTCGCCAAGCGGCCCTATAGCCGCAGGGCCATTTTTTGGACCGTATTAGGCTTAATCTCCAGAGAATGAGCTTTGCGTTGCTTTACCGCAACTTAATGGCGCCGTGTCAGATTTGGTGCGAAGGTCGGCCGAGGCACTTTCCCGGCGGCCCAGATGGCAGGATCGAAGCCAGCGCGCGCGGTGATTTAGGTGGGACGATCACCACGCGCTGGCTATGGCACGCTTCTTGTTTCTACTGCCATCAGAGTTCGAGTTAGTCCGGGGTATCGAACAATGAAAGCACGCGAATCCGCTCTGAGGCTGAAGCAGTTTGAAGCCGACGAGAAAGCACGCAAAGTTGCCGATCTCGAGCACATGATCCGCGAGTTCGAGAACATGGCCGCCGATCTCGACCGCCAAATCAAGGCCGAGGAGGACCGCACCGGGATCAAGGATCCGGCGCATTTCGCCTACTCGACCTTCGCCAAATCGGCGAGCCAGCGCCGTGACAACCTGCGCACCTCAGCCGACGGCCTGAAAGCCAAGCTCGAAGCCGCCCAGCGCGAGCGGGACGAGGCATTGGAACAAGTGTCCCGCGCTGACACACCCGAGACACGCGCCGAGCTGCGCAACCGCCGCCGTCCCGACCGGAGCTCGACCGCCGTCCTGCGCTAACGCGCCAGCCCCAACGGGCTCCACAACGTTCTCCGGCCTGGTTCTCTGGCGCGGCGCTCGCATAGTGGCGCCTGCCACCTTGTCTTGGTTGCCGCCCCGTGCCAACGAATCGCGGTTAGGACAGGCTAGCCCCGGCTCGAGCTGCGGCGGGAGCCAGGGCGCGGGAACCGGGGGAACGCCGGGTTGGACGAAGGCATGCTGCGAGCAGGCTTTATCAGTGCCAGTGCCGCCGCGATGCTGTTTGCGGGCGGATGCTCGAACGCCACGGCGCCGACGCTTCCCTCCCTTTCCGAGCTCACCGGTACCGTCTCCGAAGCGCCCGTCGTCGGCGCACCGACCGAGGTGTACGCGCGCGTCGCGCGCGGGGCCATGGCCTGCTGGTTTGGGACCTCCGGGCCGCTCAAGGCGGGCTACGTCTATCACGCCGAAGCGGAGCCGGCCGCGCAGGGCGGCAAGGCCGAGATCATCATCCACGAGCGCGATCGGACGATCGACACTCAAAAAGGTCCGAAGGCGTTCCGCGTCGCTATCACCAAGGAGGGCGAAGCCACCTCCTTGGCGGTCGAGAACATGAAGCTCCCCGAGCCGCTGGCCAAGTCGATGGAGGCGGACGTGCGCCGCTGGGGCGCCGGCTCGATCGGCTGCGCCGCAGGCGACAAGGGCGAGGCTGGCTGGGAGCCGCGGGCGCCCGAGGGCGAAGCCCCGCCCACGACAAAAAAGGCGAAGGCGACGGCCAAAAAGAATGGCGACACCTAATGGCCTTGAACGGTGTTAAATTGCGATGGCCCGCGAGCAGCGGATGCGGCTGCCCCCGCAGGGCAGCTAGTCGCCGCGGTACTCCTGGATGCGCGTGGCGCGCAACCCCGGCAGCCCATGCTTATCGATCGAGCGCTGCCAGGACAGGAACTCGTCGACGGTCAGCTTGTAGCGTTCGCAGGCTTTCTCAATGCTGAGCAGGCCGCCGCGCACGGCGGCAACCACCTCCGCCTTGCGGCGGATGACCCAGCGCTTGGTATCCCGCGGAGGAAGATCCGCCACCGTCAGCGGGCTCCCATCGGGCCCGATAACGTAGCGCACCCGCGCTCTCATCTGTTGTTCGGTCATGATACTCGTTACACACTCATCGACCAGTCCCATAGATAAGCCAACACGATTAAGACCGGCCTAAGTTATTGAGTAAACATAACATAAACCGGACCCTCATGGCCCGCTTCACGCCATTAACGTTGACGCAACAGATGGCGGCCGGCGCCCGGGTTGACGCGCCGGCCGAGCGACTTCGGGCACCCTTGCTTGCGCTACCCGCTGCTCACGCCGTAAGTTGCCCCGCAACATGGGCACTGGCATCTGCCGTGACCCTCAGATGTTCCTGGTTCTCGCTCGTGGTTCGGCCTGCGGCCCGTTGAGGCTTCAAGGTGGTCTGTCGCTTGGTCAGCTCCTCCCCGCTCGTACGCTCCCCTATTCTCCCGACGCCCGCAGACCGCGTGCATAAGACGCGCGTCGTCGTCGCCATGTCGGGAGGCGTAGATTCCTCCGTCGCCGCCGCGCTGACGCAGCGCGAGGGCCACGAGGTCATCGGCATCACGCTGCAGCTCTACGATCACGGCGAGGCGACGGGCCGGAAGGGAAGCTGCTGCGCCGGCCAGGACATCCACGATGCGCGTCGCGTCGCCGAGATGCTGGGCATCCCCCACTATGTGCTCGATTACGAGAGCCGCTTCGCCAATTCGGTGATGCGCAGCTTTGCGGAGAGCTATGCCTCGGGCGAGACGCCGATCCCGTGCGTCACCTGCAATCAGCAGATCAAGTTTCGCGACCTGCTCGAGACGGCAAAGGACCTTGGCGCCGATGCATTGGCGACAGGCCACTACATCGAGCGGCGCGAGGGCGCGAGCGGGCCGGAGCTTGCGCGCCCCGCCGATCCCGAGCGTGACCAGAGCTATTTCCTGTTCGCCACCACGCCCGAGCAGCTCGGCTACCTGCGCTTTCCCCTCGGTGCCATGCGCAAGGCCGAGGTGCGCGCGCTGGCGCACGACCTTGGCCTCCCCGTCGCGGAAAAGGCCGACAGCCAGGACATTTGCTTCGTGCCGACGGGCCACTACACCGGCGTCATCGAGCGCTTGAAGCCCGGTGCATTGAAGCCCGGCGACATCGTGCACGTCGACGGCCGCCGGGTCGGACGCCACGACGGCATCATCAACTACACCGTCGGCCAGCGCCGCGGCCTCAAAATCCCTGGCCAGGAGCCCCTTTACGTCGTCCGTCTCGATGCCGAGCGCAACGAGGTCATCGTGGGACCCCGCGCCGCCTTGCGCACGACCGCTCTTCTCCTTAAGAACACAAACTGGCTGGGGGACGAGCCATTTGCGGAGGCGACCGCAGGTGGCTTGCCTCTCTTCGTGCGGGTGCGATCCTCGCAGGCCCCGCGCCCCGCGACGCTGTTTGCGGAGACGGACGGAGGTGCCAGGGTCGTGCTAAAGGACGGCGAGGACGGGGTCGCGGTGGGACAGGCTTGCGTGTTTTATTCCGACGGCGAGACGCGCGCGCGCCTTCTGGGCGGCGGGTTCATTGCGCGTACACTCGCCCACGCGGGCACCGGTACGCTGGAGGCTAACGCAGCGCGCGGCTGACCCTTTGGGGGTTCGGCGGAGCCTTGCGGCAGGATTGGCAGTTCTTGGGTCGCGTCGGCAAGAGGAGCGAGTACCCAAATGAAATCGATGACGCAGACCGAGCTGCGGCGACAGCCGGCGCTCCTGGAGCGGGCTCAGGGACGAATCGTCGGCATCGGCCGCATCGACGAGGGCGCCGTGCTCGACGCCTATCGCCGCTGGGCGCCGATCTACGACTACACCTTTGGCCGCATCGCGCGTGAGGGGCGCCGCCATGCGGTGGAGCTCATCAACGAGGGAGACGGGCGCGTCCTCGAAGTCGGCGTTGGTACCGGACTTTCATTGCCCGACTATGACAGGCGCCTCGAGATCGTCGGCATCGACCTGTCGCCCGACATGCTCGAGAAGGCACGCGAGCGCGTCGCCTCCGAGGCGCTCGGCAACGTGACCGGCCTGCACGAGATGGATGCGGCCGACCTGAAGTTCCCCGACGCGGCCTTCGATACCGTCGTCGCCATGTACGTGATGACCGTGGTGCCGGAGCCGGAGGTGGTGATGCGCGAACTTGCGCGCGTTACCAAACCCGGTGGCCAGGTACTGCTCGTCAATCATTTCAGCCAGCGCGAGGGCGTGCGCGGCTGGGTCGAGCGGCGCATGGCGCCGTTCGCCGACAAGATCGGCTGGCGCTCGGTATTCGACGTCTCGCGCGTCACCGTGTGTGACAATCTGGAGCTCATCCAGCGCAAGTCGCTGCGTCCCCTGGGCCTCTTCACGATGCTGAGGTTCGCCAAGGCCGATGCGGCAGCAGAGTAAGCAACGCGGCAGCGACTCTCCTCAAAGCCTCGACACGCGGGTGCGGAGCGCCCCGCTACCTTGACAGTCTCGCAGCGCGCTCCTTATAGACCCTCACGTGGCGGGATAGCTCAGTTGGTTAGAGCGGCGGAATCATAATCCGTAGGTCCCCGGTTCAAGTCCGGGTCCCGCTACCAAATTTTTCAACGACTTACGCAATCATACACTTGACCTACTGCGAGCGGTTGTCACTTTATTTGTCACTTTTGTTGCTCTAGCGTTCTCGAGCTTTAGGATTGCCGCCTCCGCAAGGTGACGTGTGCGTGCCAGGTAGTGCTCAAGGATTTGGCTTACATTCTTTAGTGTGTGGCCGGTGATGGTCGCGATCTCCTGGGTCGTGCACCCGGC
>CAXMLT010000629.1:0-2892 GCA_964194245.1 uncultured Hyphomicrobium sp. | reverse complement strand
TTCGACATCGACGCCAACGGCATCGTGCATGTCGGGGCCAAGGACAAGGCGACCGGCAAGGAGCAATCGATCCGCATCCAGGCGTCGGGCGGCCTCTCCGACAGCGAGATCGAGCGTATGGTCAAGGACGCCGAGTCTCACGCGGCCGAGGACAAGAAGAAGCGCGAGGTCGTCGAGGCCAAGAACCATGCCGAGGCGCTGATCCACTCGACCGAGAAGCAGCTCAAGGAGAATGAGTCGAACGCGGCCGTCGCTTCCGCCAAGCCTGCAGTTGAGAAGGCCATTGCCGATCTCAAGTCGGCGCTGTCCTCCGAGGACACCGACCGCATCAAGCAGTCGACGACCGAGCTTGCGCAGGCCGCCATGAAGATCGGCGAGGCCATCTACTCGGCCCAGCAGGGCGCCGGCGCCGGTGCCACCCCCGGCGAGGGAGAGCCCGGCGGCGGGTCCACAGGCGAGGAGAACGTGGTCGACGCCGACTTCGAGGAAGTGAAGGACGACAAGAAGAAGTCGGCCTGAGCGCCCAACCACTGGGACTTGAAGTTTGATCAGACATGCAAAACGAGCCCGGCTTCGCGGCCGGGCTCCGTTGTTTCGGCGGATGCATTTTGAGGCAGATCACCCCGCTATGGGGACCGCTGCAACACCCAATCGGCGTTGTCGAATTTAGTCGCCGCCTGATCTTCCCCCGCCGGCCAAACATCGCTATCTCCCAATCTCAGGACTTTTTCGGCCCATGAGCAAATCCGAAGGACCCGCGGTCGATATGGCCAAGCGCTGCTATTACGAGACCCTCGGAATTGCGCGAGGTGCCAACGAGCAGGAACTCAAGTCGGCTTACCGGCGCCTCGCCAAGGAATTCCATCCCGACTGCAATCCGAACGACAACCGGGCCGAGCTGCGCTTCAGGGAGGTTAGCGAGGCCTATGAGGTCCTGAAGGACCCACAGAAGCGCGCAGCCTACGACCATTTCGGCCATGCCGCGTTCGACGGCGGGACGGGCGGAGCGCGCGGCTTCGGGCCCGACTTCGCCTCCTCGATGTCGGACATTTTCGACGACCTATTCGGCGAGTTCATGGGCGGCCGGCGCGGCCAGCGCCCTCGCACCTCGCGCGAGCGCGGCGCCGACCTGCGCTACAACCTGGAAATCTCGCTCACCGAAGCCTTCGCCGGCAAGACCGCGCAGATCTGCGTGCCGACCAGCGTTTCCTGTGAAACATGCTCGGGCACCGGAGCCAAGGCCGGCACCAAGCCGGCGACGTGCTCGATGTGTGGTGGCCAAGGCAAGGTGCGCGCGAGCCAGGGCTTCTTCACCATCGAGCGGACCTGCCCGAGCTGCCAGGGCCGCGGCGAGACGATCGAGGACCCCTGCCAGGGCTGCCGGGGCTCGGGCCGCACCACCAAGGAGCGCACGCTCTCGGTCAACATCCCGGCGGGCGTCGAGGACGGCACGCGCATCAGGCTCGCAGGCGAGGGCGAGGCGGGTCTGCGCGGCGGACCGGCGGGCGACCTCTACATTTTTCTCTCGATCAAGCCGCACGAGTTTTTCCAGCGCGACGGCGCAGACCTCTTCTGCAAGGTGCCGATCTCGATGACGACGGCGGCGCTCGGCGGCCAGATTGAAGTGCCGACCGTCGATGGCGCGGCAACACGCGTCAAGGTTCCCGAAGGCTCGGAAAGCGGCAAGCAGTTCCGCCTGAAGGGCAAGGGCATGCCCGTGCTGCGCTCCAAGGTCTCGGGCGACATGTACATCCAGGTCGAGGTGGAGACACCGAAGAGCCTGACCAAGCGCCAGCGCGAGCTGCTCGAAGAATTCGAAAAAGAGAGTCACAAGGAGACGAGCCCGGAGAGCGCCGGCTTCTTCGCGCGCGTCAAGGATTTCTTCGAAGGCAAGGGCTCGTAAAGGCCAGCCACCGTCCGAGCAGGCAAGACAACCCCCCGGAACGCGCTTCCATGACCACGCCCGCCAGGCTGCTCTTCTTCGCGGGTTCATCCCGCGCGGCCTCCTACAACAAGAAGCTCGCGCACCTCGGCGCCATGATCGCCGACGCAAACGGCATCCCGGCGACCTTCGCCGACCTCGGCGACTATCCCATGCCGCTCTATAACGGCGACCTCGAAGCGGCCGAGGGCCCGCCTGAGAACGCGCGCAAGCTCAAAGCGCTGATGCAGGCCCACAGCGGCATCTTCATCGCGAGCCCCGAGTACAACGCCTCGATCACGCCGCTGCTCAAGAACACGCTCGACTGGATCAGCCATACGCGCGAGGAAGGCGAGGAGCCTCTGCAGGTGTTCAAGACGCGCGTCTTCGCCCTGGGCTCGGCTTCTCCCGGCGGCATGGGCGGCCTGCGCAGCCTTATCACGGTGCGCACAGTGCTGGAGCTTGGGCTATTCGCTCTCGTGCTGCCCGACCAGTTCGCGGTGCCCCGCGCCAACGAAGCATTCGATGAGCACGGGCACCTCAAGAACAAGGACTCGCAGGAAGCCTTCAAGCAGCTCATCCAGAAGCTTGCGCGCGCCGCGCATGTGCTGCATGGCTAGGGCCCACAAAGCCTCGGCCCACCGCCCAAGTCTGCCGTCATGAGCGCCATCACCGCCAAGGACCGCCTAATCGTCGCGCTCGACATGCCGACGGTGGAGGAGGCGCAGCGCCTCGTCGTCAAGCTCGGGCCCGAGGTGACGTTCTACAAGGTTGGGCTCGAGCTATTGTTTTCCGGCGGCCTGGAGCTCGCCCGCGCGCTGAAGACCGAGGGCAAGCGCGTTTTCCTCGACATGAAGCTCCTCGACATCGGCAACACGGTCGAGCGGGCGGTGGCGAATGCAACCGAGCTCGGCGTCGATTTCCTCACCGTGCACGGGCATGACCTCAAGACGCTGCGCGCGGCGGTAACC
>CAXMLT010000628.1:0-3101 GCA_964194245.1 uncultured Hyphomicrobium sp. | reverse complement strand
CATGGCCGCGGCCATGGCGTGCTCGCGCACGCCGTAGTGGATGTAGTTGCCCGAAAAGCTGCCCTTGGCGATGGGCGTATGATGCTTGGTGCGCGTGCCGTTGGAGCCGGTGAGGTCGGCCGACCCGCCGATCAGCTCGGGCAACACGGGGATCAGCCCTTCAAGCACCATCTGCGACCAGACGCGGGTGGCACGCTTGTTCTCGTCACTCGCGAACGCCGACTTTGCTTGCGCTATCGCATCCGCGACGGCCGCCTGACGTAAGGCGCCTGCGGTCGAACCTAGCGCGGCCGCGGCATCGCTCTTGGCCGTTCTCGCCTTCCAGGCCGCGCGCTCCTTGGCGCCCTTTTGGCCGACGGCGCGCCAGGCGAGCAGCACCGGCTCCGGGATCTCGAACGGCGGCGAGCGCCAGCCAAGCTTCTCACGCGCGCCCTTGATCTCCTCCTCGCCCAGCGGCTCGCCGTGCGTGGAGGCCTTGCCGGCTTTGGTCGGCGCGCCGTAGCCGATCGTGGTCTTGCAGGCGATGAGCCACGGCTTGGAGGAATCTGCCCGCGCCTTGGCGAGCGCTGCCGAGATCGCTTCGGGATCGTGGCCGTCAACCGTCATCGCGTTCCAGCCCGAGGCCTTGAAACGCAGGACCTGGTCGTCGGAGACCGCAAGCGACGTCGAGCCGTCAATTGAGATGCCGTTGTCGTCGAACAGCACGATGAGCTTGCCGAGGCCGAGGTGGCCTGCGAGCGAGATCGCTTCGTGGCTAATGCCCTCCATCAGACAGCCGTCGCCGGCGATGGCGTAGACGTGGTGGTCGATAACGTCGCCGCCGAGCCGCGCGTTCAGCATGCGCTCCGCAATCGCCATGCCGACCGCGTTGGCAAGGCCCTGGCCGAGCGGGCCGGTCGTCGTCTCGATGCCCGGCGCGTGGCCGTACTCGGGGTGGCCCGCGGTCTTTGAGCCCAGCTGCCGAAAGCGCTTCAATTCTGCGATGTCCATGCCGGGATAGCCGGTGAGGTACAGAAGCGAATAGAGCAGCATGGAGCCATGCCCGGCCGACAACACGAAGCGGTCGCGGTTGGGCCACTTGGGGTCGGAGGCGTCAAAGCGCAGCGCCTCGCGAAAGAGCACGGTCGCCACGTCGGCCATGCCCATGGGCATGCCCGGGTGGCCCGACTTCGCTGCCTGCACGGCATCCATCGCCAGCGCCCGGATGGCGTTCGCCATGTCGGCGTGCGCGATGGCCTGCGACGGCGTAATCTTCTCGCGCGCCTCGGTCATTTTGCGGTCCCCTTTTTCGGCCGTTGCGCGGGCCGGGTCAGTGTCCCCGCACGTTTAGCGATGCCACCGCCCCGCGTCTACGCCCGCGGCAGCGTGTCCCCGCGGGATGTGCTCAATGGGTCTTGAGGAAGGAGTTCAGCTCCTCCAGCGTCGGCAGACCCGAGCGGGCGCCGAGGCGGCGGCATTTGAGTGCGGAGACGGCAGCGGCGATGCGGGCGCAGTCGGCCGGCGTGTGGCCGCTGGAGAGCGCCCAGGCGAAGGCGCCGTGGAAGGCGTCTCCCGCTCCGGTGGTATCGACTGCCTCGATGGGGAAGGCGGGCTGATGGCCAGTTTGGCCGCCCGCGGTTGCCCAGGTGTAGCCTTCCGCGCCGCGCGTCACGCCGGCATGCTTGACGCCCAGCGCGAGGACGCGGCCGAGCCGCTCAGCATCGCCGCCCGCACCGGCTGCGAAATCATCGAGCGCCGGCCCCGAGAAGATCGCGTAGTCGGCGAGGCAGAGGAACGCCTCGAGAATGCCGCCGCCGCCGAGGTCGGCGTCGAGCAGCGTCGGAACACCCCCTTCACGCGCGGCACCAAAAGCTGCCTGCGTGCCCTCCACCCAGCGCAGGTCGCTCATGACCGCGGCCGCGCCCGCGATCCGCTCGAGCGGCAGCCAGCTCGCATCCAACGACATGGCGTGGTCGCGCTCGCCGATGATGAGCCGTTCGCCCTTGCCGTCGACGATGACGGCCGAGGTCGAGGAGCGGGCACCCTCGTAGGTGCGGACGTAACGGATATCGACGCCCTCGCGCTCGAGGAAGGCGTGGATGCGCTGGCCGGCGCTGTCGGCGCCGGTGCGGCTCCACAGCTCCACCGGGGCGCCGAGCCGGGCGATCGTGGCGGCCGCGTTTGCCGCCATGCCGCCGCCGCTCTCGATGTGCTCGAGCGAGCGCACTTTGGTCGGCGCCGGCGGAAACGCTTCGATGCGATACACGAAGTCGAGCGCCGCATGCCCGACGCAGATGATCGGCTTCACTGCGCCGCCTCCTTCGCCCCCGAGGCCTCCTCTAGGCGCGCCTCTTCCTTGGCGTCCTCCTCAAACAGCTTCTCGAGGGTCTTTGTGTCGCTGCGGGCGCGGTCCTGCAGCTTCTCCATGTCGGTCGCGAGCTTGTAGTCCTCAATCAGGCGCCGCTCGTCGTGTTTGCGGAATGTGCTGGTGATGCGGCCCGCTTCGCGCTCGGAAAAGCCGAGGCCCATCAGCAATTCCCTGGTCACGTCGATCGCAGAGAGCAGCGTTTCGCGTTGCAGGTGCGTGACGCCAAGATCGAGCAGGCGGTGGGCGTGCGCGCGGTTGCGGGCGCGCGCATAGACCGGAAGATCGGGATATTTGCTGCGGACCACCTCGGCCGTGCGCACGGAGGCCTCGACGTCGTCGATGGCGAGCACGAAAGCGCGCGCGTTGTGCGCTCCTGCCGCGTCGAGGATCTCGGGCCGGCTCGCGTCGCCATAGAACGCCTGGCTGCCGAAGCGTTTGACGAACTCCACCTGCTCGGCGCTGATGTCGAGTGCGGTAAAGGGGATGCGCTTGCCCCTCAGGATGCGCGCCGCGATCTGCCCGAAGCGGCCGAAGCCGGCGATGATCACGTGACCGTCCTTCGCCGGCGGCGTGTCGTAGGCGGGAGTCGTCTTCTTTTTGCGCGACAGCATCTGCTCGATTTTCAGCAGAATGGGCGTCGTCGCCATGGACAGCGTGACGACGAGGCTCAGGAGCTCGGAGGTCTCCCACGTCAGCGCGCCGGCCGAGTAGCCCACGGTGAACAGCACGAAGGCGAACTCGCCGCCCTGGGCGA
>CAXMLT010000627.1:0-3774 GCA_964194245.1 uncultured Hyphomicrobium sp. | reverse complement strand
AATTCCTACCAACTCCGCGACGGCACCTTCGCCAGAACGCTCAATTAATCAGTATACGGATTAATCGACCCGGGCGCTATAAAGACCGCCTCACGCCCTATCAGGAGCGCAACTCCTGGGCCGTCTACGCGACTTGGCGCGCTCGTCCGCCTCTAACCCTCCCCCTCCCCTTGTACGGCGCCGAGCCAGACCATATGTGGCTAGAACGAACGATGAACATACTCCCGACCCGGTGGGCCGGAAAGGTGTTTGGCGTTGCCAGCAACAAACTTATGAGGATGTCATGACGAATGCCCTGCCCAAGCCCATCGCAGAACCCCTGAACTGTGGGGACCTGCTCGGCCCACCCCCGTCATCAGCGGCGAAGACCCTAAAGAGTACGCCGAACTTCTCGAGCGCATCCTAAGCGACGTAAAGCCGAGAGATTTCATCGAAACAGCCTTTGTGCGCGACATCGCCGATCACATTTGGGAGGTTCGCCGGCTGCGCCGGCTCAAGGCGCAGCTCTTGCACGTTGCCCAGCCGGAAGGGCTAGAAAGGGTGCTCCGACGGCTCGTTGTCTGGCCCCAGGGCGACGAGTTGGCAAGGAAGTGGGGGCAGCGCGATTCCGCAACGATCCAGGTGGTCGATCAGCTCTTAGCCAAGTCAGGCCTGACGATGGATGCCCTGATGGCGGAAACCCTATCGGTGAAACTCGACGACGTCGATCGCATTGAACGCCTGATCGGTACGGCGGAAAAGCGCTACGCGTCAGCACTGCACGAAATTGAGCACCACCGCGAGGCCTTTGCCGAGGCCGTTCAGGCTAGCAAAGTGGCCGAGGATGCCGAGTACGAGGACATTCTGCCGCCCGCGAACGGGGCGACGACATGACGAGCGAGGGCCAGCGGCAGGCGAACCGCGCCAACGCGCAGGCGAGTACTGGACCCAAGACCCCAAAGGGCAAGAAGCGCTCCGCCGTGAATGCCCGGCGCCACGGGCTCAACGTTTCCGTGCTCCACGACCCGCTCCTGGCAAAAGAGGTCGAGGTGCTAGCACGACGGCTCGCCGGCTCCATAGCGAGCCCCGAACTCCTCTTTTATGCCCGCCGCGTCGCCGAGGCGCAGATCGATCTGCAGCGCGTGCGTGCCTGTCGTTATCACCACATTGAGCGAGACCTGGCCGATCCCAAGTTCGTGGGGGCCAAAGTCGAGAAAATAAAGCGCATCGTGTCCATGCGCTGGTTGAAATTGGTAGAGAACGATCGAACCAGTCGCTTTCCCGATTGGGCCCGCGCATACATAGATCCAACGCCGCTGGAGGGACCTGAAAAGCTCGCCACTATTCTTTCCGATCTCATTCGCAACCTCGCAGTGCTCGACCGCTACGAGCGCCGGGCGTTGTCCCGGCGCAAGTTCGCGATCCGTGACTTCGATGCCGCGTGTCGAGACGAGCGTGAGCATCCAAAACCGGGCGCGCCCGGCCCCGTGGCAGCGAGGATTTTGAACTAGCGTTCTGTGTTCCACCCATCCGCCGCGGGCCTTGGCCGTGCATTGCTGGCGCGAAGGTCCGTTGCGATATGGTGCTTTCCGCATTCGCCGCTCCGCGGTTGGCCTGTAGTCCGGCAGGTGTTTCGCGATATTGAGCCGGGGCCTTCGTCGCGCATTGAGCATTCGGCATCTCAAAGCGCGGTTGGCCGCCACGGCCATAGTAAGACGGTCGGCTCTGATATTAGCGCAGCGACGACGGGTGCTCTGGCTCACTTGCCGACGACACGGCTACCAAGGAGGCTCCTCAGATGCCTTACTCGAGGTCGTTGATGTCGACTGGCCATTGTGTTTGCCGTGGCGCGAGGCGGCCCAAAGGCGACCGGCCATCTTCAGTGGGTCGAGAATGCCGTGGCGCGCCCACCAGGCGCGCTCATCGCCCGTTTGATGTAGGGAATCATGGTGGCCATTGCATAAGGGCACGGCGAACTCGTCGGAGACCTTGAGGCCGAGGGCGCTCGGTTGGGCAAAGCGAATATGATGCGCTTGTGCAGGCCGGCGGCCACAAACGAGGCAGGGCTCGTTGGCAACGAAGGCGAGATGGGCCTTATCGCGGATGCGCTTTTCTTTCGGAAACGCCAGCTGAGCGGCGGCGGCGTCACCTTTAGAGGAAGCGCCATTCCTCCTCTCATTGGCTCCGTTGCCTTGCCAAGGCAGCCGGCGCACCTGTTCCTTCAGCGCCGATCCAATCGCTGCGACAGGGTCCGTGCCGCCATCTTTTACGGCTCGCGGCAAGGCTGCAAAGCTGTCGAGGTTTGCTTCCCAGAACGCGTAAACCGCTTCGACGGTCAACGCGCGCGCGGCTTGCACGGCTGCCGCTGCGAACGCTTCGGCGCTGGTGAAGCGTTCCGTGCGAGCGTCGGTATGGAGCAAATCGAACACGGCTGTTTGCGACGAAGCTTCGCTGGCGGCTGCCGCTGCATCCCGTTGGGGGCGCCGCGTCACGCCTCGCAGCTCTTTGTCGTAAAGGGCTAGTCCAAACGGATTGCCGAAGGTCGCCAGTGCGCGTTTGGTGGCGTCGGTCTCGGCGGCCTTCAGCGCAATCTCATGTGCCGTCTCAGCCGTCCGCGATTTGCCGAAGCCGGTGCCGACACCCTCTCGTACGATGATGGCTTCGCCGGCACGCACGGTGACGCGGACCTTGGCCGCATAAAAGCACGCTGTTTCCCCGTGCTGCGCCTCGCGCCATAGGCAACGCGGCGATAATGTTTGCCGATCCCAGCTGTCGTAGCCGAAGATGCGATTGGCCTCGGCGATAACGTGCCAACCTTCGACATAGCTGATGGAATTGCCGTTGCTGGCCCGGGTCCGCACGTGACGGTAGCGCAACTTAGCCTTGAGCGCTTGCTGCTGTTCATCGCTAAACGCCATCACTTGGTCCTCACGCTGAATTGGAGGCGCGGTGGTTCCAGAACCGCGCCCTCGATGGTCGTGCCGGCTTTGAGCGCCGCCAACAGTCCCAGCCGATCGAGCTTCGGAGGCTGCGGTCTCCAATAAGCGGCAGGGATCTTCGTCTCCTCGACGACTTCGAGGGTAGGTGCTCCATGACGGAGCGCCGCGGTAAAGTCGGCCACCAGTAACTTTGGGATCTCCGCGTCGTTCATGGCCTCAAGCGCAAGCTGGCGCTTGCGCTTAGCGCTTGTCTCGAAGCGCTCGATCCGCGCCTTCATCTCGGAAAGACGTGTGGAGAGGCCGGCGGCGAGTGCCTCGTCATCTAGTGCCGAGCGAATGATCCCGGCTAACATCTCGCGAAGGTCTGTGATTCCTTCGAGCGTATCGGCCAGGGTTTCCTGATCGATGTCGGGAAGCTCAGTTAGGAGCCCCTGGCGCAGAGAAAGGTAGTTTCTAAGCTCTCCTCCTAACTGGCAGTTCGCTCGCGGTTCGGATCGCATTGGCACACCTATATGAAAGATACAATAAATGATATCAAAACTATCATAGTTAGGATCTTCTGTCAACTCCTCGGCCTAGCCCGGGCGTCGTGATTTCATCCCGTCAGATTCGGGCTGCACGCGCTCTCATTGGACTGGGGCAGCGTGAGCTTGCTCAGCGAGCAAGCATAGGTATCGCCACTCTTCGCAGGATCGAAGCAGCGGTCGGCCAAATAACTGGAACTGCCAAAACAATGTCTCAGATTCAAAAAGCTCTTGAGACAGCCGGTGTGATCTTCATTGAGCCGGACAATGAAGGGGGATCGGGGGTCCGTCTCCGCGACCCACAGACTTAGACTTGTTGCCTTGATGCCAAG
>CAXMLT010000626.1:0-4662 GCA_964194245.1 uncultured Hyphomicrobium sp. | reverse complement strand
GGTTATGTCCGCCCCTCAGGGCTTGCTTGCGGTGGCGCTTCCGTCGTGGGCGTCCGATACGGTGATCGGCGTGCGCTTCGGGATGATCTTCTGGTCCGGCAGAACGCGCTGCTGGCCGCGGATCACGACCCAGTCGTCGGGGCCGATCCCCTTGCGCACAACGCGCAAGCCCTCAACCAGCGGGCCGAGCTCCACCGTGCGCCGCTCCGGAACGTCGTTGCTTCCAACGACGTAGACGAAGCGAGTAGCCTGATCGGTGCCAATCGCCTCGTCGGGGAGCAGAAGCGCCTGATAGTCGGGCGAGCCCTGCAGGCGCACGCGGGCGAACATGCCTGGCGAGAACAGCCCCTCCGCGTTGGGCACAACCGCGCGGGCGCGCAACGTGCCCGTGCCGGCGTCGAGCCGGTTCTCGAGGAAGTCGAGCTTGCCCGTGTGCGGAAAGCTCTGCTCGTCGGGCAGGCCCACGCTGACGGCCGCTCCGACCATGCCGGAAGCGCCTTTGCCCGAGGCCCGCGTGAGCCGCTGGTACTTCAGCGCATTGTTCTCACTCACGTCGAAGTAGATGTAGATCGGGTCCTGCGTGACGATGGTGGTGAGCAGGGTGCCGCCGGTGTCGTTGCCGCCGCCGCTCACGAAGTTGCCGCGCGTCACCAGCGTTCGGCTGATGCGCCCAGAGATCGGCGCGGTGATGCGGCAGAAGCTCAGCTCCAGCTCCGCCGTCTTGACGCGCGCCTCCGCGACCTTCACGGCGGCGGTCGCCTCGCGCACCAGGTTCTCGCGGTCATCGAAGGTCTTCTTCGAAATGGCCTCGCTCTTGAGCAGCGGCCTGCCGCGCTCGACGTCGAGGCTCGAGTTGCTGACGCGGACGCTGGCCTCGTCGAGCTGGGCTTTGGCCTGATCGAGTGCGCGCTCGAAGGGACGCGGGTCGATCTGGAACAGGAGGTCGCCGACCTTCACCTCCTGGCCGTCGGTGAAATTCACCTCCGTCAGGTAGCCGCTCACACGCGCACGTACGTCCACGGCCTCGACGGCATCGAAGCGGCCCGTGTACTCGTCCCATTCGATGGTCTTGCGCACGGCGGGTTGGCTGACCGTGATCTCAGGGGGAGGAAGCGCAGTGTTGGTCGCCCGCGATGCGGGTGCCGTTGAGCCGGATAGCGCCGCTGTCAGCGTGCCGGTGAGATCGTTCAGCGTCTCCTCGATGCTGCGGCCACGCAGAGGGCCCATGAGGACGAGCGCGGCGGCCGCCACGAGAGCCAATCCCAGAACGATGTACCTAGGCCGCATCTGCGGTCCTTGTTTCCTGCGCCGAGGCCCTGAGCGGCGCGCTGCGATTTGGTAACCACGTTGGCGGCAGCGCGCGGAGCCTCAGCCTGCCTTTAGGCGGACTATACATCGGTTCGGTTGCAGCCCGGTCAATGCCGGCTGCGGCTGCATCGACGGCAAAAGCGGTCAGAAATCGTGAGAAAGCCCTGGATCAGGCCTATTTCTGCCGTGCCGCGTCCACGCTGAAGGCTCCAGGGCCAGCGGCGACGAGATAAAGAAAAATGAAACAGAACAAAATGGCGGCATCGCCGCCGTTGAGCGCTGGATAGATCGCTTTGGGCGCGTGGACCATCCAATAGGCGACCGCCATTTCGCCGGCGAGCAGGAACGCGATGGGACGCGTGAACAGGCCGATAAGGATGAAGAAGCCGCCCACGAGCTCGAGGATGCCGGCGGCGCCGAGCAGCGACAGGAGCTCGGGCGAGCCGTGATCGGAGGGCGGGAAGTCGAGCAGCTTCTGCGCGCCGTGCTCCATGAACAGGATCGCGGTGACGATGCGCAAGAGCCCCAGCAGGCGCGGGCTCCATGCGGCTTCGACTTCGTTGAAGTTCATGCGGCTCCCCTGCGATGGCGTTACGCGTTGTCGGGAGAGCTTAACAGCCGGAGGCGCGGGGCTCAACGACGCGTGGGGCGGTGCTCACCAACGCAGGAAGCGCTCGCCGATCGCCGCGCCGAGCATGGCCATGAAGCCGGATGCGATCACGTACCAGGTGCAAACGAAGAACGGACTGTCGTCTGGGCAGTGCGTCCCGTAGAGCGTGGCGCCGATACCGACCGCAACGAGGCCGGCGACGGCGCCCGCAAGCCTTGGATGACTCGGCGCACCCTGACGCAGCGCCAGCAGGAGCGCCGCCAACGGGAGGGCCGACAGCATTGGGATCAGCACCACGCACATGAAGGAGTTGGAGCCCGTGAGCCGGTGGCCCCAGTCGGCTACGGGTACGGTGAGCATCTCCGCTACGGAGCCAATTCCGAGCAGCGCCGGCACGGCCGCAAGCGCCAGGAGCCACCCCACCGGGATCGCGCCGGGGCGCGCGAGGTTCCAGAGGAGCCCCAAGGCGGAGGCCAGCAGGCTGAGCGTGATGACGAACTTGAAGAGGAACCGTGGTGAAGTGATCGCCGTAGCTACGTCGGGTCGCATGCCTAGCATCACCGCGAACAGGATCACGGCGCCGATAGCTCCGCCGGCAACCGCAATGGCGAGTGTACGCCCGATGGGTCGCTCTACGGTCTGCGCGTCCGCAGCTAATGCTGCGATCAATTGATCGGTCTTCATTCCTCGTCGCCTCTCCGGTGCAAGGCGGCGAGCGCCTTGAGACCGCGATGCAATGCGACGCGCACCGCGCCTTCATTCATTCCCAAATTCGCCGCGACATCGCGGATCGATTTCCCTTCGACGCTGATCGAGCGGACGATCGTCTGCTGGCGCCCGTTGAGCTCGCCGATGAGCCGCTGGGCATCCTGCCGGTCGAGGTCGCTGCGCGCCTCCTCGGCGGGAAGAAAATCGATGACCGCCTCGATGGGTATCTCTATGCGGCGGCCGCGGCGGCGCAGCGCGTCGATCAGCTTGTGGCGCGCAATCGCCCGCACCCAGGGACCAAGCGGCTGGCTCGCGTCCCACGTATGGCGCTTCAGGTGAATTGCAAGCAGGGTCTCCTGCACCACGTCCTCGACATCGTTCATCGCGGCGCCGAACTGCGCAAATCCGCGACGGGTGGCGGCGCGAAGGCTGTACGACAGCTGATCGAGCAGCCGCCGATACGCTGCCGCGTCGCCAGCAATGGCTGCCCTCATCAAGGCCGCCCACTCCTCTTCGCGATTCAGCTGAGCCACTGGCTCCTCATCGACCGTTCGCCCCCTGATCCCGGTTTGTTACACTCAAATCGAGCGGAGTGCTCCGGGCTTGCCGACGCAGAGCCCACCTTCAATAAAAAAATAGTGAAGGCATCTTGAAACGGTGCGCCGCCGGCTTCCGTATCAGCCGATTGCAGGTCGAGCAACGATCTGCGGAAAGCCGAGCCCATCTCGCGGGCCGGGAGGGCAGGAAAAGGGCAGCATTTTCCTGCTGCCTTCTCGGAGAAAGCCGCGAGGCAGTCTCCGTGCCTTGTCTTCGGTTTCAAACTCAGTTGGAGGTTATCATGAAGATCGACATCACTTCGGGTGCGGCGATTGCTGCCGCTGCGGCTGCTCTGCTCATCGCCGGCACCGCCCTCAGCGCGCCGATGAAATTGGCCGCCGACGACGCCAAGGGACACTGCATGGGCGCGAATGCCTGCAAGGGCCAGAGCGCATGCAAGGGCGCCAGCAACGCCTGCAAGGGCCAGAATGCCTGCAAGGGCAAGGGCTTCACCGAGGCGACGAAGGCAGAGTGCGATGCCGCCAAAGGCACTTTTGAACCCTCCAAGAGCTAAGGCTTTCGGTTGCTTTGTTAGGACCTAGATCAAAGCGACCCGGCGGCCGCCGCTGCCGGGTCGGCCCCATTGCAGCTCGGCCGTAACGCTTGAATTTGTGGGTAATCGAATGTCGGATCGCAAGAAGGGCGCCACGGGCGGGAAATCTGCCCGGCAGGCAAATCGCGCAGCAAGCCATGCAGCAAATCGCGATGCCGACAAAGGCGGGGAGCGTCCGCCCTACCTCGGCTTCGGGCTCGGCCTGCGCCCACCGCACTACCGCGACATCCTCGACGGCAATCCCAACGTCGACTGGTTCGAGGTGATCTCGGAGAACTACATGGTCGCCGGCGGACAGCCGCTCGCCATGCTCGACCAGATCGTCGAGCGCTATCCGGTGGTCATGCACGGCGTCTCGCTGTCGATTGCCTCCACCGCGCCCTTCGATGAGGACTATCTCGACGGCCTCAACAAGCTCGCCAAGCGCACGCAGCCAAAGTGGATCTCCGATCACCTGTGCTGGACCGGCGTGCATGGCGTTAATCTGCACGACCTCCTCCCCATCCCATATACGCGTGAAGCCCTCGATCACGTCGTCTCGCGCGTCGACTACGTGCAGGAGCGGTTGGGCCGCCGGCTCTGTCTTGAGAACGTGTCTACCTATGTGCAGTTCGACCAGTCGGAAATGATGGAATGGGAGTTCATCGCCGAGCTAACGCGCCGCACCGGCTGCTGGCTCCTCTTTGACGTGAATAATGTCTACGTCAGCGCCTTCAATCACGGCTACGACGCCCGCGCCTTCTTGAACGGCATCCCTGCGGATCGCGTGGTGCAGTTTCATCTCGCCGGCCACAGCGACATGGAAACCTACGTCGTCGACACGCACGACCATCCCGTGCGCGAGGAGGTGTGGGACCTCTACACGGCTGCGCTCGAGCGCTTCGGC
>CAXMLT010000625.1:0-2681 GCA_964194245.1 uncultured Hyphomicrobium sp. | reverse complement strand
TAGCCGCAGTTGTAGTCGAAGAACTCGACGACGGTGATGTCGCCGTCGGGGTTGCCGCCGATAGAGGCGTTGCGCTCGCGATAGATTTCGGCGGAGTTCTGCGAGATGGCGGCCTTGAGCTTCTCGGCCTGCTCTTTCTCCATCTTCTCTTCGAGTGCGTTCTGGATGTCGACGAAGACCTCGGGGTTGGCGACGAGGTAGCTTTTGACGATCTGCTCGATCTCTTTCTTCTGGTCGGCGGTGAACTTGGCGGACTCGGGCGCCTTCGCCGCCTCGGGCTCCTTCGTCGCTTCCGGTGCCTTTACCGGCTCGGTGGCCGCTTGAGCTGCGGGCTCCGCTTCGGCGACGGAGATGGGCGCCGGTGTGTTGACCGACCAGTGGCCGAGGAAGGCCAGGAGGATGAGCGCGGCGATCGCCGGCACGGCAAGCCAGAGAGCTCTGCTCTGGACGGCTGCGCGCAGGAGGTTCGGGCGGGAACTCAAAGACATTGTGCAGGCCTCATTTCGGGATGTCGGGGCGGCAGATAACAGCCGGTACGGGCTGGCGCCATCAGGTTTCAGGCTTGTAGTTGATTATGTCGTCGTTTTTCAACCATTCCGGGCTGCCTGCGCGCAATTGTGACTGCGCGCGCTTGGCGAAAATCTGTGCCTGCTTCAAATCGCCCTCGATGAAATAGGCCTGCGCGATCATGGCGTCGGCCTGGGGCCGTTTGCCCTCCTTGTAGAAATTGTTGGCGAGCAGGCGGTAGGCGCGCGAGTTCTCATCGTCCGCGAGGGACTTGCGCAGGAGCGTAGTGGATTCGGCGACGGCGGCCGGGCTGCCGTCCGTCTGCAGGGCGGAGGCGAGCTGCACGAGGATGAGGTTGGCGTCGGGAACGAGCTTGACCGCTTGGCGCAGCGGCGCGATGGCCTCGCGCGTCTTGCCCGCACGCATCAGGAGGTCGCCCTTCACCTCCCAGAAGTAGGGATTTTCCGGGTGCTCGCGCAAGAGCCCGTCGACCCCGGCGAGCGAAGCCTCGAGCGCGCCGGGTCCGCCTTCGAAGAAGCGGGCAATCGCGCGCCCATAGCGCGCGGGCAAACTTTGGTCGGAGGAGGGATAGCGGTTGTAGACCGTCTGCGGGCGCTCCAGGTAGCCCGACAGCTTGGCGCGCATCAGGTCGTGACGCAGTTGCAGTTGCGGCGGGTCTTTCGCCGGAAAGTAGGGGCTCGACTCGACGAGTTGGCGCAGGCGCGCGAGACGGTCGGTGGAGAGAGGATGGCTGCGGGCCCAGGCGTCCTTCTGGGCATCCGAGATGTATTCCTGCTGCGCGAAACGCTCGAAGGTCGCGAGCATGCCGCGGCCGGACTGCTTCGTCGCGTTGAGGAAGGTGAGCCCCGCCTGGTCGGCCGCCGATTCCTGCTGGCGCCGTTCGGCCAGCAGCGAGCGCATGACGATCTCGTTGCCACCATAGAGAATGCCTTGGCCCGCGCCGCCCAGATCGTTGGCGGCGCCACCGCCAGCGACGCCGCCCGCAACTACCAGGCCGATGCCGAGGATCTGCGCCAGCAGCGCGCGCGTCTGGTCCTTGGCGACGCGTGCGCGCAGGGCCGCCATGTGGCCGCCGGTGATGTGGCCGCTCTCGTGTGCGATCACGCCGATCACCTCGTTGGGTGTCTGCGCCTGCATCAGCGTGCCGGTGTGGACGAAGACGTTGCGGCCATCGAGCACGAAGGCGTTGAAGGCGTCGTTCTGCACGATGCGCACCTTGATGCGCCCGGAGCCGAGGCCGGCCGCGTGGAAGATGGGGCGCGCGTAGTCGTTGAGCAGGTTCTCGATCTCGGTGTCGCGGATCAGCGGCAGGTTCTGCGCTTGCGCGGGTGCCGATGCCAGTGTGGTGGCGAACGCGAGCCCGCACAGAGCCGACCGCATCGCCATTCGCGCGCCGCCGCTGGTGGGATTGAAGCGAACCATCATCTGCAACGGACCTGGCTCGGTGCTCGATTTTTGACGCTGTGATCGGACCCTAGTTGGGGTTAGAAACCCCGTCAACGCAACCCCACGCCGCGGCGCACGGGTCAAAGAGCGAGTGCGCGAAAAGCGCCGTTCGTCGGAGGGTTTGGTAGCATCGCCCCCGGGCGAGAATGCGGCGGAAGGCCCGCGCTAAGCGTCGCGCCGGAAGGTAATTGAGGCATACGGGACGGCATGGCTGAACGGGAAAAATCGGAGCGGCTTGCGGGAGCGGCATCCTTGCTGGGCGAGGGCTCTGTGCGCGGCAATATCCCGAGCTTTATCGTTATGCTCGACGCGCTACCGCGCGCTGGCTTCACGCAATTCGCGCCCGCCGACGGCGCGTTCTACCTCTATTGCGACGTGAGCCACCTGACCAACGACGCCACCGCCTTCGCCAAGGCGATGCTGGAGGCGGTGGGTGTAGCGGCGACGCCGGGTGTCGATTTCGACGCCGAGCGCGGCCATCGCTACCTGCGCTTCTGCTATGCCGGCACCGCGGCGGACATGGTTGAAGCCGCGCGGCGGCTCGAAGCGTGGGCATGCGCCCGCCGGCAGGCCTGAGGTCGCCGCCCCGCCCCGAAACATGGTTCGCCAATGCCTGACGACGGATTGCACGGGGGAGACGCGTTTTCCCACCCAGCAGCGTCGCATTCCCCTAGCGGCTGCCTAGAGTCTGTCTCTTATACACATCT
>CAXMLT010000624.1:0-2028 GCA_964194245.1 uncultured Hyphomicrobium sp. | reverse complement strand
TCGAGGTTGCCGGTCGGCTCGTCGGCGAGGATGAGGCGCGGGCCGTTCGCAAGCGCGCGCGCAATCGCGGTGCGCTGCTGCTCGCCGCCCGAAAGCTCGGCGGGGCGATGATCGACGCGTTGGGCCAGGCCGAGCGAGGTTAGAAGCTCGCGCGCGCGCACGCCCGCCTCCTTGCGCCTGCGGCCGGCGATCATCTGCGGCATCACCACGTTCTCGAGCGCAGAGAACTCCGGCAGCAGCTGGTGGAACTGATAGACGAAGCCCATCTCGCCCCGGCGTACGCGCGTGCGCTCATAATCGCCCATGCCGGAGCAGTCGCGCCCGTTGACGATGACGCGGCCGCCGTCGGGCGTCTCGAGCAACCCGGCAATGTGCAGGAGCGTCGATTTTCCCGCGCCCGACGGACCCACGAGCGCGACGGCCTGCCCCGGATAGATGTCGGCGGAGGCGCCGGCGAGCACCTCGATGCGGCGCGGACCCTGGCGGAACGCGCGCACCAGCCGGTCGAGCGACAGCACGGTCTGCGTTGCAGCTTCACGCACCGGTCGCATCTCCTGGGCCAAGGCGCTCATGCGGGGCTCATTCGTACCGCAGGGCTTCGACGGGATCGAGCGTGGAGGCCCGCCAGGAGGGATAGAGGGTCGCGAGCACGGAAAGCACCAACGCCATGGCGACGATCGAAGCGGTCTCGCGCACGTCCATGTCGGCGGGAAGGCGCGTCAGGTAATAGACGTTGGGGTCGAAGATCGTCGTGTTCGTGAGCCACGCCATCAGCATGCGCAGAGCCTCGATGTTGAGGCAGAAGACGACGCCCAGGACGAGGCCCGCGAGCGTGCCGACGACGCCGATCGAGGCGCCCGTTATGAGAAAGACACGCATCATCGCGCCGCGCGTCGCCCCCATAGTTCGCAGGATGGCGACGTCGCGCCCCTTGTCCTTCACCAGCATCATGAGGCCGGAGATGATGTTGAGCGCGGCAACGAGTACGATCAGCGACAGGATGATGAACATCACGTTGCGCTCGACCTCGAGCACGGTGAAGAAGGTCTCGTTGCGCTGGCGCCAGTCGGAGACGTGGACGGTCGGCCCCGCGGCCGCGCGGATCGTCTTCACGAACTCATCGACCTGGCCGGGGTTGTCGACCACGATCTCGAGCGCGTCGACCTCGGGCCCGCGCGAGAAATAGCGCTGCGCCTCGGCGAGCGGCATGAAGATCATGGTGCGGTCGTATTCCGACATCCCCATCTCGAACAGCGCCGTCACAACGTAGGGCTTGGTGCGCGGCGCGTTGCCGAATGGGGTTGTCGCACCGCGCGGGGATACGAGCAGGATGCTGTCGCCGACATTGACGCGCAAAAGGTTGGCGAGCCGCGTGCCAATGGCGATGCCCGTCTGGTTCTCGAAGCCGTCGATGCTGCCGTAGCGGATGTTGTTGGCGACGAGCGGCAGGCCCTTCATGCCGCCCTCACTCATTCCGCGCACGAGGCCGCCGGTCGCCTGCACGGCCGAGGTCACCATCACCTGGCCTTCGATCAACGGCATCACCGTCCGGACGCCCGGCACCCGGGCGATGCGGTCGGCGATCTCCTGGTAGTCCTCGAAGTTGCCGCCGATCTTGTTGACGATGACGTGGCCGTTGAGGCCGAGGATCTTTGAGAACAGCTCGTTGCGAAAGCCGTTCATCACCGCCATGACAATGATGAGGGTGGCGACGCCCAGCATGATGCCGATGAAGGAAAAGCCGGCGATGACGGAGATGAAGCCTTCCTTGCGCCGGGAGCGGAGATAGCGCAGCGCCAGCATCCATTCGAACAGCGCAAACGGTCTGGTGTCAGAAACGGCCGCCGTCATCTCCGCGAAACTCCCCTCGCTCCCCTAGGCCGGGGCAGCAGAGCTACCTCGGCAATCGGGCCAGATTGCGTTGCGCGAGGAGCGGCTTTTGGGGCCGCTCTTCGACGCTGCGGGGACTGCCACGCCTGGCAGCTACCCGGCCTAGTAGGCGCGCCCGATCAGCACATACTCCAGTGC
>CAXMLT010000623.1:0-4340 GCA_964194245.1 uncultured Hyphomicrobium sp. | reverse complement strand
GATCTCGTAGTGCTCGACGGCCTGAGCGGAAAAGACAATCGCAGCATTGGTCACGCTACGACCCTCAACCTCACCAAGGAGAGAGTCACCCTCGCTCAAGATGCCGTCGATCCCCGGGCAGCGCGTCCCCTTCGGTTCCTGGCCGAGCATTTCAAAAACCTTATCCAGCCGCGCTACCTGCCCTTCGGTTTCCTTAAGATGTTGCTTCAGGTCCTTCTTGAGTTGCGGCTCGCTCGCAGTGTCGATGAGTGTCGGCAGCGTTTTGAGGATCTGGTGCTCAGCGTAATAAATGTCCTTGAGTGCATGATTGAAGAGGTCTTCGAGCGATTTAATATCGCGCGAGAAGAGTCCCATGGCGTATCTCCGGGGGTTTCAGCTTGCACAGCTAAACGCGGAGCAAGTGCAGTAGTTCCACTTTCCTGAAGTCTGCAGCGCGAGGTTGCCTCACATCAATCGCTGTCGGATGCCTCGCGCCTGTTGGTGAAGCGAGCATTGCCGAGCCCGGTGCCGACGGTTAATACGCCCCACCGCTCGAATTCCTGCATATTTGGCAGCTCGCTCAAGCCTTGAACAACGGCGTCATTGTGAATAACGACGTTGGTCTCGTGGCCTGCGATGCGCGGGATTCCCTCGCGAATGCAGTTCGATAGATTGAAGCGGTTGCTCTCCCAATTTCCAGGTAGGTTCTGGGCACCCGTTTCGATAGAGCCGTCTTCATTGATGAGGCCGGGGCAGCCGATGCCGACGACAGGGGCCAAGCTGAATTCATCCTTGACCGTAAGCGCAATATGCTCATTTAACATTTCGATCAGGCGCTCGACCGCCCCATCGCGAGTTGTTTTCTCGTCGACGTGTCGCCACAAGGTGGAGGCATGTACGCATGCTTTCGACAGGTCCTTCGCCTTCTTGAGCTTGGTTTCGACGATGCCGGCACGGATGTTCGAGCCACCGATGTCGACCGCGAGAAGACCATCAAAGCCTTCTAACAACCACGACGGCATCAAATGCGCCGCGCCAATGAGGCCCGCTTCGTCCGGGTGATTGTGGATGAGCTCGATCTCGATCGGAATCTCGTCGGCTTTCAGCAGGAGCTCGGTGCGGGCCGCCGCTAGCTCGCCGACGCGGCTCGCGCGAAAGCCGCCGCCGATGACGATGGCTTGCGTATCGCGCCAGCTCGCGACCTTGACGAAGCGCTTGATGACCCCCATCAGGGCCTGTGCGAAATCCTCGACCGCGCTATGGATGATGCCGCCCGCTTCCGGGTCCCCATCGATGAGGAGCTTGTCGAGCTTCTTTTTGTCGAGCTGCTCGGCCGGCTTTTCACCCAGCGGATCTGCGCCGAGCTTGCGCAACGGCTCGCGCCACTTGTCGAGCAGGGCGTGGAACGCGCCGCGACTCGCCTTGTCGCCGACGAAGCCATCCTCGTCGCGAAGCTCGAGATTGTAGCTATCGATCTCGACGCTCGGCAGCCGTTTGGCGCCGTGCGCAATCAGAACCGGACGCTCTGCAACCTTGTCGCCCATTCTTGGCATCCACGACGAAATTTGTTGCCCGCCCTGCGATCGCGGGAGAGAAAAATGTGAAATCGGCTTATCTATAACTATCTGAAGTCCCGGAATGTTCCGGCATAGCCTGGCCTCAGGGCCGCAGCTGTCTCCAATTAAATATGCGCGGCTGGCGCTGGGGTCACGAGCCGCAGCGGAGCGTGGCCCCTTGGAGGGGTCGCAGCTGTTGCCGCATTCATGCAGATGCGGAGCGCATCGCGCAGCGAGTAGGCGACCTCGTCCACGGGGAGGGTTTCGATCAGATCGCGGTCGGGCTCGTCGTGCCGATCGAGAGTGAAGAAGCCGCCGAGGAGCCAAGCCTCGGCCGCCCAACGCCGCAACCGCCGGGCCAGGAAGCGGGCATGCGCGCTGCGCTCGCGCACATCGATGGAAGCGAGGCAGATGAGTCGCGTGCCTTGGAGCTGCTCTTGTGAGAGCGCGGCCCTCTTCGTCTCGGCAACCGTAATGACCTTGGCGCCGAGCCCGCATTTGGTGAGAAGCTGAGCCAGCGCCAGCGCTGCCGTCTCGTCGAGCGGAGTGCGGCTCGCAACGCACAGTATGGCGTTGGCGTGGCGCCAGTCGTCGGCGATGGCGTCGGGCTCAAGCTGCACGAGGGAATCGTCCTCCTCCTCGCCGGCGGCGTCCCCGTCCGCGGCCTTCACCTTGCCGGTGGCACTCTCATCGCCGGCCTTAGACTTTGCCTCGTCCTCCTCTTTCGAGCGCTTGACGGGCTTCTTCGGTAGGAGATCGGCGTCGTCGAGAGTGTCGATCACGACCTCGGACGTATCGTGGATTTCAGCGAGGCGCTCAGGCTCCAGGGTCCCGCGGTCGACGTCGTTGTGCGCCAGCCGCAGCCCCTCGATCATCACCTCGTCGTAGTAATCGACGAGCGGGTGCTCCTTGATAAAGTTTTCCGCCTGCTCGATGGCTTCTGCGGGATCCCCCGCGAGCATGCGCTGGTAAAAGCGCTCGGCGGGCGTTAGCGGAGGGGTGTCGCCGAGCATCACGTGCAGGAACTCGAGCCGCTCGACGTGGCGCCCGAGCACGACCAGAACGACGGTGAGCGGGATGGCGAGGAGCAGACCGATTGGCCCCCACAGCAGAGTCCAAAAGGCTGCGGAAAGCACGATTGCGAGCGGGGATAGTCCGGTCCTGTTCCCCTGAACTACTGGTTCTATCACTTGGCCCATGATCGGCTCGCTAACGACGAACAAAGCGAGCGTGGCGAGAAACATGGTCCAACCGGGATCGACGGCTGCTGCTAGCAGCAAGGGGCAGATCGCCGCGATGAAAGAGCCAATGAACGGCACGAACCGCATCAGCATGGCGAGCACACCCCAGAGGACGGGGTTGGGGACGCCGATAAACCAGAGCGCGGTGCCTATGACGCAGCCGTAGGCCGCATTGATTGCGGTCAGGGCCAGAAAATAGCGGCTGAGCCGGTCGCCGGCATCAATCATGGCCGCGGTAGATTTCTCAAGATCATGGGAGCCGAGCAACCGAATGGCGCGGTCACGCACGTCCTCGCGCCACAGGAGCAGGAACAGCACAAACACAATTACAATGCCGGTCTTGGCGAGCGGGGCGAGGACGACGCCCATCAAGGTCTGCAATTGATCGAGGGCCGTGGGTTCGGGCGTGTGGACCTCGACTGGAATGGGCCGAGCGGGCCGCTCCGCCAGCCCATTCTGGAGTGGCGACAACGTCACCGGCGGGGGGGCATTACCTTCAGGCTTTTGCAGCTCTTGTTGAAGGTCTTTGAGCGTGTCGGCGGCTCGGTCGATCGCGCCCCCACTAAAGGCAGCAATGTCCTTGAGCCTCTTCACCTTGTCTTTGAGGATGAGCTGGTAGCGCGGAATCTCCTGGACGAGGTTGCCAACCTGCTGGGTCATGAGCGCGCCGACGCCGAAGATGATCGCGAACGCGAACACGACCACCACGAGTACGGCGGGCGTGTTCGGCAGCCCGGTCCGTCGTAATAGCCGCACGGCCGGCGCCAGCACGAATGAGAGGATGATGGCGAGCGCCAACGGCACTAGCACCGCCTGCCCGAAGTAGAGCGAGATGATGACGAGGAAGGCTAGGATCGCCATCTCGGCCGCGGAGCCCGGCGCAGCCACGCGGGGCCCAGCAACGTCAGACCGGGCAAAGGTATACGCCATGGTCACCTCGATATAGACGCCCTAGCGCGTCCCTCATCTTTTCAGCGTGGGGCGGCTCCTACACCGAAGAGGAAAGCGCACCGACCACTCTTAACGCGCCCAAATAATCAACGGCTTCTCGGGCCTCCTCGTCGACCGCGGCGACCGTAGTCGCGATTGGGGCGGCCTTGCCACCGGCCTGCGCCCGTCGGCCCTGGAAGCGTTCGATCATGCCGGGCAGCGACAGGCAGATGAGACCGATAAAGAGGCACGTCGCCGAAATTAACGCGACAGATTCACCGTACCTACTCGGGGCTCCAACAATTGACGGTTGAGATCAGCGCGGAGATGAGCGCGCACATCAGAGATGAGGCTCGCGGCCGCAGTCCACGCTGCCTTCTCGACGTTTTCAATCGCGGACGATGTCGCGCGCGTGGCCGCGGAGAGAACGGCATCGCCCAGCATGGCTCCTCCTTATGTCCCTGGCGTTCAGCGCCGCGCCAGCAGGGCGAGTACGAAACCAATGCCGGCCGCGATGCCCGCCGCCTGCAGCGGATTGCGGCGGATGGAAGCCGTCAGCTTGTCGTACTGGTCATGCGCTATTGTCTGCGCCGAATCGACGGCGGAGGAGATCTTGTCCTGCGCGGTGTTGGCG
>CAXMLT010000622.1:0-2033 GCA_964194245.1 uncultured Hyphomicrobium sp. | reverse complement strand
TCCAACATAATGTTTCCGGTCAGACTCTCAACTCGATCATACACGCCAATCCGCATAGGGACTTTCTCATGGATCTCAACGCCGCCAAGAGACAGGAAGGGTCCAAATGGGCCTGGGCCCGCACGGGAGCCCTGCTGCTGTTCTTGCTGACCGGTGTCCTGCTCCTAGCCTCCCTCAGCGCCCTCAAGAACCATCGTGCCGACGCCGGCGCCAATTTCCCCTGGTCCCAGATCGAGCAGAGTTGAGACCAGCCAACGCCCACTCCGCCCACGACAAGTAGTTTCAGACTTCTCTCCCCAAATGAACTTCAGGGCCTCGGATCCACCGGAACCGAGGCCCCTTTTCTTTCATCAGCTGCAAACGAGCCGAGCCCCGTAAGCATTGCGCTGCGCACCATTTGCGCTTCCACGGGGGCCAATGCTAAGTGGCGCAGGCCTTCTGATCCGTCAGAACGCTAGGGGCTCTCCGCATCCGCCACGATCGGGCGCAAAGGCGAAGTGCGGCGCCCCGGCCCACGCCATTCGGAGCGCCCGCCGGTCTGCTCCTGCCGCCTAACCCAGGGAAGCAACGCCACATGGCCATCACGAAGCAAGCGATCGTCGACTCGATGCTGAACAGCATCGAAACCTCCAAGTTCACGCCGACCCCCTACAAGCATTGGTTCCTGCGGCAGTGCCTTCCCCATGATGTGGTCGACACCATTCTCGCCCTGCCGTTCGAGGCGCCCCCGCTCGACGGCGTGTCCGGCAAGCGCGAGCTGCACAACAACACGCGCAAGTATTTCGACGCCGAGAACATGAACCGGTTTCCCGTCTGCCAAGCCTTCAACGACGCCTTCCAGAGCAAGACGGTCGTCGACCGCATCGAGCAGTACTTCGGCACCAACCTCGACGGCACCTACCTGCGCGTCGAGATCGCGCAGGACACCGACGGCTTCTGGCTCGAGCCGCACTCCGACCTCGGTGTGAAGCTCTTCACCATGCTGCTCTACACCTCGAAGGATCCGAGCCACGCGGCGCTCGGCACCGACATTTACGACGCCGACAAGAGCCACGTCGGCCGCTCGCCCTTCGAGAGCAACGCCGCGCTCGTATTCGTGCCCTCCAACGTCACCTACCACGGCTTCGAGCGGCGCAAGATCGACGGCGTGCGCAAGTCGATCATCATCAACTACGTGACCAACGAATGGCGCGCACGCGAGCAGCTCGCGTTCCCCACCCAGCCCATCAAGCACTAGCTCCGCACCGAGCAGCCTCGGGACCGCCGGCGACAGCGTCGTCGACGGCTCGCGGATCGAGGAGGCCAGCATGGCGCACGTCGCGTGGATCGGGCTCGGCGTCATGGGCTATCCCATGGCCGGCCACCTCCTCACGAAAGGCGGCCACGACGTCGTCACCTATAACCGCAACGAGGCCAAGTCGAAGGCGTGGGTCGCCGAATACGGCGGGCGCAGCGCGCCGACGCCGGCCGCAGCTTCCGCGGGGGCCGAGCTCGTGTTTGCCTGCGTCGGCAACGACGACGACCTGAGGGCCGTGACGACAGGCGAGAACGGCGCCTTCCACGGCATGGGGGCGGACACGATCTTCATCGATCACACGACGGCTTCGGCCGAGGTCGCACGCGAGCTCAGCACTGCTGCCTCCGAGCGCGGCTTCTCCTTCCTCGACGCGCCCGTCTCCGGCGGCCAGGCCGGAGCGCAAAACGGGGGGCTCACGGTGATGGTGGGCGGCGACGAGCAGGCGTTCGCACGCGCAAAGCCGTTCATCTCTACGTATGCCCGCTCCGTCAATCGCATCGGACCGTCAGGCGCCGGCCAGCTCGCCAAGATGGTCAACCAGATCGCCATCGCCGGCATGCTGCAGGCGCTCGCCGAGGCGATCGACTTCGCGCAAAACGCCGGCCTCGATCTCCCCGTCGTCATGGAGACGATCTCCAAGGGTGCGGCGCAGTCCTGGCCGCTCGAGAACCGCTGGAAGACGATGAGCGAAGGCCGCTTCGATTTCGGCTTCGCGGTCGACTGGATGCGCAAGGAT
>CAXMLT010000621.1:0-4561 GCA_964194245.1 uncultured Hyphomicrobium sp. | reverse complement strand
TGGTGCCGGTGCAGTGCGAGTTCTTCGCGCTGGAAGGCATCTCTCAGTTGAAAGAGACGATCGACCAGATCCGCTCCACGCTCAACCCGCGACTCGAGATCCAGGGCGTCGTGCTCACCATGCACGACGCGCGCACCGCGCTCTCGCGCGAGGTCGCCGACAACGTGCGCGCCTTCTTCGGGCCGAAGGTCTACGAGACCATCATCCCGCGCAACATCCGCGTCGCCGAGGCGCCCTCGCACGGCAAGCCGATCCTGCTCTACGATTTCGACTGCGCCGGCAGCCAAGCCTACATCAAGCTCGCGACTGAGATCATCGCGCGCGAAGCTCAGCACAAAGCCGCTTAAGTCAGAGAGGCTCGAAGACCCATGAACGCACCACTGCCGAAAAGCCGTCTCGGGCGCGGGCTCGCCTCCCTCATCGGCGAGCCCGTTCAGGGGCAAGCTTCGCTACCGCCGGAGGGCGAGCAGCGCCTGGTGCCGATCGCCGAGCTCAGGGCAGGCCGGCTCAATCCGCGCAAGGACTTCCGCGACGAGGAGCTGGCCGAGCTTGCCGAGTCGATTCGCTCCAAGGGCCTCGTGCAGCCGATCATCGTGCGCCCTGTTGCCGGCGGCTACGAGATCGTCGCCGGCGAGCGCCGCTGGCGCGCGGCGCAGAAGGCCGGGCTGCACACGGTGCCGGTCATCGCGCGCGACCTCAACGACAAGGAGGTCCTCGAGCTCGCGATCATCGAGAACGTGCAGCGCGCCGACCTCAACGCGATCGAGGAGGCGACCGGCTATCGCGATCTGGTCGAGCGCTTCTCCTACAGCCAGGAGCAACTCTCCGAGATCATCGGCAAGAGCCGCAGCCACGTCGCGAACACGCTGCGCCTGCTGAAGCTGCCGGAGACCGTGCAGGCCATGGTGCAGGATGGCCGCCTCACCGCCGGGCACGCGCGCGCGCTCATCGGGCGCGCCGATGCCGAAACGCTTGCGCGCCGCATCCTTGATGAGAGCCTCAACGTGCGCCAGGTCGAGGCGATGGTGCAGGACGGCGGTGTTACCGAGACGGAGACCGCCGGCGGCACGCGCAGCGTCCGCGAGAAGGATGCCGATACGCGCGCCTTCGAGAACGAGCTGTCGTCGCTCCTAGGGCTCAAGGTCGAGATCAAGCGCGGTTCGGGCGAGAGCGGCAACCTCGTCATCCGCTTCGGCAACTTCGACCAACTCGACTACATCCGCATGCGGCTCGTGCACGGCGCGAGCTCCTGAGCTCGTTCGCGCCGCTTGACGGCGCGCCCCGCTTGCGGCATGTGCCAGCGCGACAAGTCCTTGTGCGCGCTTGAGGTTTAGCCATGGCCGACGACGTGCTGGCACAACTCGCGGCGACCATCCACGGCCGCCGTGCCGCTTCCGCCGACGCTTCCTATACGCGCCAGCTCCTCGATGCCGGCCCGGCCAAGTGCGCCAAGAAGCTCGGCGAGGAGGCCGTCGAGACGGTGATGGCGGGCGCCGGCGAGAGCGCCGAACGTCTAAAGGAGGAGGCAGCCGATCTCCTCTACCATCTGCTCGTGCTTCTGGAATCGCGCGATGTTGCCATCGCCGATGTGCTGGCGGTGCTCGAGGCGCGCATGGGCACCTCGGGGCTGAAAGAGAAGGCCGAGCGCGGCAAGCGCTGATACATTTGCCGACAATGAGCAGTCCTGTGTAGCCCCGGCGCGGCTTAATCGCGATGTCCTATCCCGCCAACCTGCAGTACTCGCCCTATCGCGTATTCAGCCGCGAGGAGTGGGCACGCTTGCGCGCCGATACGCCGATGACGCTCGAGGAGAGCGAGCTCGAGCAGCTCTCGGGCCTCATCGAGGAGCTGTCGGTCGAGGAGGTGGAGCAGATCTATCTGCCCATGTCGCGGCTCCTGAACCTCTACGTCGCCGCCTCCCAACAGCTCCATTCGGTGACGTCGAAGTTCCTCGGGCGCACTGACGGCAAGGTTCCTTTCATCATCGGCGTCGGTGGCTCGGTCGCGGTCGGAAAGAGCACCACCGCGCGCGTTCTGAAGGCGCTGCTCGCGCGCTGGCCCGATCATCCGCGCGTCGACCAGATCACGACCGACGGCTTCCTGCTTCCCAATGCCGAGCTCGAGCAGCGCAAGCTCATGGACCGCAAGGGCTTCCCCGAGAGCTTCGACACCGCGCGGCTGTTGAACTTCCTCGCCGACGTGAAGTCGGGCGTGGCGCAAGTTGAGGCGCCCGTCTATTCGCACTTCCACTACGATATCCTGCCCGATCAGCGCTCGATCGTAGAATCCCCCGACATCCTCATCGTCGAGGGCCTCAACGTGCTGCAGCCGGCGCGCATGCCGCGCGGCGGCGAGGCGATCCCGTTCGTGTCGGATTTCTTCGATTTCTCGATCTATCTCGATGCGGAGCCGGAGATCATCGAGGACTGGTATGTCGCGCGCTTCATGCGTCTGCGCACCACGGCCTTTCGCGATCCAGCCGCCTACTTCCATCAATACGCGAATCTGTCGCCGGAGGCCGCGCGCGAGCGCGCGCTCGCGATCTGGCGTACGATCAACCTGAAGAATCTCGAGGAGAACATTCTCCCGACGCGGCAGCGTGCGCGCCTGATCCTGCGCAAGGAAGCCGATCACCACGTCGCGTCGGTCGCGCTGCGCAAGCTTTGATGCAAAAAAAGGCCGCCTGGGGCGGCGGCCGTATAGTTACGCGTTGGTGCTCAGGGCGTCAGGGCATTTAGTTGAGGCAGGCTTTGCGGCCTTTGCTCCGCGTGTACATGGCGACCGCGACCGCGTTGAGAGTCAGCTGACCCCTCATCGCCATCGAGACCGCCGGCAGGCGCAGCCAGTAGTCGGCCAGGATCGATTGGCGTTGGACCGCGGTGCTCAGCGCGCACACTCCCAAATCGAAGCAACCCACAAGCAGCGAACTCTGCGGGACTATCGAGAGAGACGGCAACGGACTCGATTTCGGTGCGGGCCGCGCGTCGGCGATCGCCACGGGCTTGATGACAGGCTCGATGGTAGACTCGATCCTGGATTGGGCGAGCTGCGCCAATTTGGCGACCTCGCGCTGCGTGCCCGAGATTTTGGAGCGCGCGGCACGGCGGGCCTCCGCCATGAGCTTCCCGTACTCGAGATTGAACTTGTCGCGCAGGCGGCGGATGGTCGAAGGGTCATCAATGCCCAGAGCGCGGATCGCCGTGGTCGGCTTCAATTTGGGGTCCGCGACGAGGGCGGCGGCAATGCTCTCGAGCCGCTTGCGGTCGTCCAGTCCGGTGCCTCTGGGCCGCCCGTAGCGTGCGCTCGCCGTTTGCATCGAAAGGTCCCATGCCGCGATTCGTTGGCATTGGATTTTCTCGATCCGGCATGGCGTTACCAGGGAGATTAAATGGCTTGTAGGAGCTAGTCCGTGCAATCGCCCGTTATAGTGGCGAAAATGCCTTCGGTTGAGGTGTATCGCGCACTCGTCCAGGGGAGTCGTCGCATTCGGCCGCTCAGCGCAGCAGGCCCTCGGCGCGTGCGAGTTGCTTCAACGGCTGCTCGGGCCGGGCGCCGATGTGGCCGATCACCTCGGCGGCCGCGAGGCTGCCCAAGCGTCCGCAGTCGGCGAGCGAAAGCCCGCGCGTGAGGCCGTAGAGAAACCCCGCCGCGTAGAGGTCGCCCGCGCCGGTCACGTCGACGACCTGGGCGACCGGCTCGGGCCGGATGTCGATCGTTGCGCGATCCGTGACGATCACCGAACCTAGGGCGGAACGCGTCAACACCGCGATCTCGCAATCGTCGCGCACGGCGGCCACAGCGTCCTCGAAGCAGTTCACCTCGTAGAGCGCGGTGATCTCCTTTTCGTTGGCGAATAGGATGTCGATGCCGTGATGCACGAGCTTGCGGAAATCCTCGCGGTGGCGATCGACGCAGAAGGCGTCCGACAGCGTGAGCGCGGTCTTGCGGCCGGCTTTGCCGGCAATGGCGGCCGCGGTGCGAAACGCCTCCTTGGCTTCCGGCTTGTCGAACAGGTAGCCCTCGAGATACGTCACCTGCGCCGAGGCGATCAGCTCCTCATCGACTTCCTGCGGCCCGAGCTCGGTGCTGGCGCCGAGGAAGGTGTTCATGGTGCGCTCGCCGTCGGGCGTGACGAAGATGATGCACAGCGCGGTCGGCGCGCCGCTCGTCGCCGGCGCCGTGTCGTAGGCGACGCCGATGGTGCGGATGTCACGCGCGAAAACCTGCCCGAGCTTGTCATCGGCGACGCGGCCGATGAAGGCGGACCTCGCGCCGAACGAGGCAAGCCCCGCAATCGTGTTCGCGGCCGATCCGCCCGAGCGCTCGAGCCCCCCTTCCAGAAGCGCGTAGAGGTGCTCCGCCTCGCGCGCATCCACCAGGCGCATATAGCCCTTGCGCAGCTCGTGCTTGGTCAGGAAGGCATTGTCGCAGCGTCCGATGATGTCGACGATGGCATTGCCAATGCCGACAACATCGTAGCGGGTGTCCGCCATTTAAGGCCCCCAAATCGTACCCCGGATCGCCGAGTGCGGCGCACTATAGGCCTGTCTCTTATACACAT
>CAXMLT010000620.1:0-4285 GCA_964194245.1 uncultured Hyphomicrobium sp. | reverse complement strand
CTCCCATGTAGGGCAGAGCGTCGTTGCCGACGTCGCTTACGGGCGCAATGAGCTTCGCCAGGACGTCGCGCGAGCGTGGGCCCGCGACCGCGAACTGCGCCCACTGCTCGGTCACGGATTCGATTGCCACGTCGAGCCCCGGCCACAGCACCTGATGGCAAAAGTGCAGGTGCTCCAGCACCTTGGCCGCGTGTGCCGTCGTGGTCGTGGCGAGAAAATGCTGCTCGCCCAGCCGGCTCACGGTGCCGTCGTCGAGCACGAAGCCGTCCTCGCGCAGCATCACGGCGTAGCGCGCGCGCCCAACCGGCAGCGTCGAGAGTGTGTTGACGTAGACGCGATCGAGGAAGGCTGCGGCGTCGGCGCCCTGCACGTCGATCTTGCCCAGCGTCGAGACATCGAAAACGCCGACCGCCTGGCGCACCGTCCACGCCTCGCGCGCGACGCTCTGCTGCCAGCTCGTCTCGCCGGCCTTACGGAAATACTGCGCGCGCTGCCACAGCCCTGCGTCCGCGAAGACCGCGCCGTGTGCCTGCGCCCACGCGTGCGACGGCGGCAGGCGTTTCGGCCGGAAATCCTCGCCACGGTGGGTGCCGGCCAGCGCCCCGAAGGACGCGGGCGTATAAGGCGAGCGAAACACGGTCGTCCCCGTCTCGGGGATCGTGCGGCCGGTGAGCCCGGCGATGAACGCGAGCGCAGCGACGTTGGCGGTCTTGCCCTGCTCGGTGCCCATGCCGAGCGTCGTGTAGCGCTTCACGTGCTCGGGCGCGCCGTAGCCCTCACGATGCGCGAGCTCGACGTCGCTGACGGTCACGTCGTTCTGGAAATCGAGGAAGGCCTTGGCACCGCTGCCGGGCTTAGGCCACCGCGGCTCGGGATCGTGTCCCAACTCGGGCCCGACTGCGGGTGGTGGCGAGGGGTTGGCTGCAAACCCTGCCTCGGTAGCCGCTTGCGCGCCGAGCCGTGCGCCATCGGCGAGACACTTACTAAGGGAGAAGTGGCCCGCGGCGGCGCCGCCGACCGTCATGCCGGGCGGGGTGGACGCCGGCACGAACCCGTGCGCCGCCTCGTTCCACGCCGGCTTGTGGCCAAGGTGGCAGGTAAGGTGCAGCGTCGGATTCCAGCCGTTCGACATCGCGAGCAGGTCGCAGTCGACGTCGAGCTGCTGCCCGGTTCCGTCGCGTACGGTCACTCCGGTGAGAGCGGTGCCGCCGTGCGCCTTCTCGACCGTGCCGCCGGCAATGGTGCGCCAGGGTGCGTCCGGACGCCGTCGCGCATTCGCGCGAGTGTCGACCACGGCTTCGACGCTGACGCCGGCATCCGTCAAGTCCTCCGCCGTGCGCCAGCCGTCGTCGCACGAAGCGAGCACGACCGCCTGCCGACCGGGAGCGACAGCAAAGCGGTTGAGATACGTGCGCACGGCGGACGTCAGCATGATGCCGGGCCGGTCGTTGTTGGCAAATGTCATCGGACGCTCGAGCGCACCGGCCGCCAGCACGGCGCGCTTTGCCACGATGCGCCAGCCGCGGTGGCGCGGCTCGAACGGCGGCGGCGTCGCGACGTGATCGTTGACGCGCTCGATCGCGCCGTAGGTGTTTCCGTCATAGACGCCGAACACGGTGGTGCGCGGCATGAGGCGCACGTTTGGCAGCGACGACAGGTCGGCAACCGCGTTCTCGGCCCAATCCGCCGCGGGCTTGCCGCCGATCGTCACCGTCTCCGACAGCAGGCGGCCGCCAAGGCGGAAATCCTCCTCCGCCAGGATGACGCGCGCTCCCGCGCGCCCGGCAGCCAGCGCCGCCGTCAGCCCCGTCGGGCCCGAGCCGATCACCAGCACGTCGCAGTGCGCCCACGCCTTCTCGTAGCGGTCGGGATCGGGCTCGAGCGACGCGCGGCCCAGGCCGGCGGCGCGGCGGATCGCCGGCTCGTAGAGCTTCTCCCATAACGCCGGCGGCCACATGAAGGTCTTGTAGTAGAAGCCCGCGCCGAAGAACGGTGCCAGCAGGGAGTTCACCGCCTGCAGATCGAAGCGAAGCGACGGCCAGCGGTTCTGGCTGGCGGCGGCGAGTCCCTGATACAGCTCGACGACGGTCGCGCGCGTGTTGGGCTCGCGGCGCGCGCCGCCGCGCAGCTCCACGAGCGCGTTCGGCTCCTCGGAACCCGCGGTTAGGATGCCACGCGGACGGTGATACTTGAAGGAGCGGCCGACGAGGCGCACGCCGTTCGCCAGCAGCGCCGAGGCGAGCGTGTCGCCAAGGTAGCCGCGATAGCACTCGCCGTCGAAGGTGAACGACAGCGTGCGCGAGCGGTCGATGATGCCGCCGCGCGAGAGGCGGAAGCCCTTCACTTGTTGGCCCGAGGGCATCAGCGGGCTCCGCCGGTGTCGGGTCTCGCGAGGGCTACGGACTTTATCTCGTGCGTGCGCGTGTCGCGCTCGACGTTGAGCCACGAGCGGCAGCCCGCCCGGTGATACCAGAGCTCGGCGTTGAGCCCCGCCGGGTTGTCGCGCAGGTAGACGTATTCATAGAAGGCCTTGCCGGCATCCGCCGCGCCCGGATCCGGCCGCTTGAGGTTCGCCGCGCCGAGGTAGCCGAACTCGTCTGCGTCGCGCTCTCCGCAATAGGGACACTTGATGCGCATGCGCTCCCCCTCAGTGCAGGTTGGGTTGGGCGCCAGCGCCCTTCTCGTCGATGAGCGCACCGCGCGCGAAGCGATTGAGACGGTAGGCGGCTGCGACGGGATGCGATGCATCCGTCGCGATGAGATGGGCAAAGCACCAGCCCGCGGCCGGCGTCGCCTTGAAGCCCCCGTAGTTCCACGCGCCGTTGAGATAGAGCCCGTCGACGTCCGTCCGGTCGATGATGGGCGAGCCGTCCATCGACATGTCGACGACGCCGCCCCAGTTGCGCAGGACGCGCAGCCGGCTGAAGTTGGGAAACAGCGCGCAGGCGCCCTCGATCACGTCCTCGATGACGGGAAGGTTTCCCCGCTGAGCGTACGAGTTGTAGCCGTCGATGTCGCCGCCGAAAACAAGGCCGCCCTTGTCGGACTGGCTCACGTAAAAGTGGCCGGCTCCGAAGGTCACGACCTGATCGACCAGCGGCTTCAGCCCCTCGCTGACGAAGGCCTGCATGACGTGGCTCTCGATAGGCAGCCGCAGGCCGGCCAACGCGGCAACCCGCGAGGTGTTGCCGGCGCACGCGAGCGCGACCTTGGCGGCGCGAACGACACCGCGCGGCGTCTGCACGCCCTTGACCACGCCGTTCTCGATCGTGATGCCGGTGACCTCGCAGTTCTCGACGATGTCGACCCCGCGCGCGTCGCCGGCGCGCGCATATCCCCAGGCAACGGCGTCGTGACGCACGGTGCCGCCGCGCCGCTGCAGGAGCCCGCCGGAGATCGGAAAGCGCGCGTTGTCAAAGTCGGCGAACGGCAACAGCTCGCGCACCTGCTCGCGGTCGAGCAGTTCCGCGTCGACGCCATGCAAGCGCATGGCGTTGCCGCGGCGGACAAAGGCGTTGCGCTGGCCGTCCGAGTGGCACAAGTTCAGGACGCCGCGCTGGCTGACCATCGTGTTGAAATTCAGCTCCCGCTCGAGCCTCTCCCACAACTTCATGGAGAACTCGTAGAACGGGATGTTGCCAGGCAGCAGATAGTTGGAGCGCACGATCGTCGTGTTGCGACCGACGTTGCCGGAGCCGAGGTAGACCTTCTCCAGCACCGCTACGTTGGTGATCCCGTGCTCTTTGGCGAGGTAGTAGGCGGTCGCAAGCCCATGCCCGCCGCCGCCGACGATGACAACGTCATAGCGCGGCTTGGGCTCGGCCTTGCGCCAGGCGGGCGGCCAGTCGCGGTTGCCGCGCAAGGCCTGCCCAACGACGTTGAGAAGCGAGTAGTGCACGGGATGCCTAGCCTGATCAGCAGTCGAGCGTCGTCCGCCGCTCCCACTCGGTGAGCTGGCCGGAATAGTCGTTCCAGTCGGCCATCCTCAACTTCGTGTAGGCGGATATGACGGGTGTGCCCAGCCCCGCCTTCAAGATGCTCGAAGCGTCGAGCGCGCGTAGGGCATCGAGCAGATTGAGCGGCAGGCGCTTGGCATCCTTCACGGTGTGGCCGTCGGCGTACATGTCGATATCGAGCCGCTGTCCGGGCGAGCGCTTGTTCTCCATGCCGTCAAGACCGGCGACGAGAAGGGCCGCCTGCAGCAGATATGGGTTTGCCGACCCGTCAGCGAGCCGGAACTCGAAGCGGCCGGCCTCGGGGATGCGGATCATGTGCGTGCGGTTGT
>CAXMLT010000619.1:0-3747 GCA_964194245.1 uncultured Hyphomicrobium sp. | reverse complement strand
TGCGACATGGGCTCGTTCCCGCACGAGTACCCCGGCTACCGCCACGTCTCCAACGAGGCGACCCGCAAGCTGTTCGAGAAGGTCTGGCACACACAGCTCGACCCCGAGCCCGGCCTGCGCATTCCCAACATGTTCGACGAGGCTTCCGGCGGAACCTTCAAGGGCCTCTTCGTGCAAGGCGAGGATATCGCGCAGTCCGATCCCAACACTCAGCACGTCACGCACGCGCTGGAGTCTCTCGATATCCTCGTCGTGCAGGACCTCTTCCTCAACGAGACCGCAGCCTTCGCGCACGTGTTCCTGCCCGGCACCTCATTCCTGGAGAAGGACGGCACCTTCACCAACGCCGAGCGTCGCGTGAACCGTGTACGCCAGGTGATGAAGGAGAAGCAGGGCATGGCGGAGTGGGAGATTGTCTCCCGTCTCGCCACCGAGATGGGCTACCCAATGATCTACCCGACTGCGGCCGCCATCATGGACGAGATTTCGGCCGTGACGCCGACCTTCAAGGGCATCAACTTCAAGCGGCTCGACGAGCTGGGCTCGATCCAGTGGCCGTGCGACGACGAGGCCCCGCTCGGCACTCCCGTCATGCACATCGAGGAGTTCACGCGCGGCAAGGGTCGCTTCATGCTGACCGACTTCGTGCCGACGGACGAGCGTAGCAACCGCAACTTCCCGCTCATCCTCACGACGGGCCGCATCCTCAGCCAGTACAATGTCGGCGCCCAGACGCGGCGAACCGACAACAACGTCTGGTACAAGGAGGACATCCTCGAGATACACCCGAGCGACGCCGAGGTCCGCGGCATCAAGAACGGCTCGCTCGCTTCGCTCACGAGCCGCGTCGGCGGAACGACGATGCGCGTCAAGGTCACCGATCGCGTGCCGCCGGGCGTCGTCTACTCGACGTTCCACTTCCCCGTGAGCGGCGCCAACGTCATCACGACGGAGAACTCCGACTGGGCCACCAACTGTCCCGAGTACAAGGTGACGGCGGTGCAGGTGACGCCGTCGAACCAGCCGGCCGAATGGCAGACGGAGTGGGAAGAGCGCGAGCGCGAGAACAAGCGCATTGACGACAAGCCGCTGGTCGCAGCCGAGTGATCGCCGCACGAGCGCTTTGATGTTGCGTGATGACGCGATGACCGACAGATGACCGTGATGGCAAAGAAGGCCGAGGTAGCCGGAGCGCCGGTTGACTCGCTGTGCTCCGCTCCGGTCGAGGGCGAGGTGCTAGACAAGAACGGCGGTCGGGCCGCGGTAACTTGGCAGCTGCCCGAGGAGGTCGCGGTCGCGCTGCAGATCAACTCGGTACCCTACACCGTGATGATGGCCACGCCAGCGAACTTGTCCGATTTCGGCGTCGGCTTCGCGCTCGCCGAGGGCATCGTGAGGAAGCGCTCCGATATCCGCGCCGTCCTCGCCATGCCGGTCGAGAACGGCTTTGCCGTCGACATCGCGGTCGACGAGGGGGCGCTCGAGAGCGCGCGCATAGTGCGCCGCTCGATCGAAGGCCGCTCCGGCTGCGGGCTGTGCGGGGTCGAGAACATCGCCGATGTCGTACGCGTGACGAAACCGGTCGCGACGCAAGTGCGCCCCAGCCCGCCGGCGATCCTCAAGGCGGCCGCGGAGCTGCCGCAGCGCCAGCCGATGAACAGGCTCAATCACACCGTCCACGGCGCCGCCTGGGTCTCGCTCGATGGCCGCATCGTGCTCGTCCGCGAGGACGTCGGCCGCCACAATGCGCTCGACAAACTGATCGGCGCTCTGTCGGAAGCCGGCACCGACCTCGCCTCGGGCTTCGTCATGATGACGAGTCGCTGCAGCTTCGAGCTCGTGCAGAAGGCCGCGACCGTCGGCATCGGCGCGCTCGTCACCGTGTCGGCGCCGACGCTGCTCGCGCTCGAGATCGCCCGCAAGGCCCGTTTATTTCTCGCTTCGCTCGGCGACCGCGGCGTCGTCGTGTTCAACAGCTAGCCGCGCCAATCCAGGAAGCCGCCCGCATGGAAAACCGTGACATAATCCGCATGGCCAATCAGATTGCGGCCTTCTTCGAGGCGTACCCGCGCGCGGAAGCTGTCGACGGCATCGGGAAGCATATCAAGAGCTTCTGGGATCCGCGCATGCGCGGCCGACTCGACGCCTACATCGCCGAGGGCGGCGAGGAGCTCTCGCCGCTCGTGCTCGCCGCGTTCCCGGCGAATTCCAAATCTAAGGCGTGACGGCAAAGCTTGGTTAGCCAAGCGGCCGCTGCACACGGCGAACCGCTTGCCGGGCTCCCCTGCGAGGCATAGACTTTTCTGCAGCGTTCGGCCGACCCCGGCCGACGCGAGGCGCGATACGTGCGAGACAATTCTCGCCGTCGGCGCCATGACCCCGACCCGGCGGCCGGCATGCCGCAAGCCATAAGGCGATTGCGGCGCCTGCTGCCCCTAGATGGCAGGAGGACGGCCATGGGAATTGCACTGACACTTCAGCAATACCTCGACGATCGCCATATCGACTACGACGTGCTGCTGCACAGGCGTACGCACTGCTCGCAGGACACCGCGCACGCGAGCCACGTGCCTGGCGAGCGCGTCGCCAAGGGCGTCGTGCTGACGCGCGAGGGAGGCTTCGTCGTCGCCGTCGTACCGGCCTGCGCGCAAGTCCGCCTCGAGGCAATCGAGCGCATGCTGCATTGCCCGGTCAGCATGGCGAGCGAAGAAGAGATCGGCGAGCTGTTTCCCGATTGCGACATGGGCGCGGTGCCCCCGGTACCCGAAGCCTACGCGGTCGAAGCACTGATCGACGACAGCCTCGACAAGCAACCCGATGTGTATTTGGAAGGCGGCGACCACCGCAGCCTCATCCACATCTCTGGCGAGCAGTTCCGCTCGTTGATGCAGGACGTGCGGCACGCGCCCATCGCCGCCCACAGCTGAGGCAGGCGAGAGCGCGTCCGCTTCGCTCCGTCAGATCGTCGCCGTCTTGTCGAGATGCGCGACGATGTGCGGGAACACATCGACCGCGGCGTTCTTGCCGAAGATGCAGTCGATGTGGCCATAACCGGGAATGACGTGGCGCTCGTAGAGCTGCTTGCCATTCGCCTCAGACAGCCGCGCGAGCGTACGCGCGGTGCTCTCCGGCTTGAAGCACGCATTCTTGGCGCCGTGGATGAACGTGATCGGCAGCGCGAGGCGTTGCGCGTGCGGTAGGTAGGTGTCGTGGCCTTCGCGGTCGACGACGTGGCGGCGGCGGGCGAAGAGCGCGAGCTGACGGAAGGCCTCGATGTTGGCCTCGCCGAACATTTCCGCAAGGCCGGACGAGACCGTCGCGTTGTTGAGCTGATCGAGCTGGTAGAGGCGACCGTAGAGAGCGCTGATGCGGTTGCTGGTGGCGTCGTGCGTACGCTCCTTGCGCGGCACCGGCACGATGAGTTGCAGGGCTTTGTCGAGTGCGCGCTCGCGCCAGTTGTCGGCGGTCGTCGCGCGCGCATCGACGACGTCGATGCCCATGAGCTCGAACAGGGCGGGCGTGCGCATATAGGCCAGCAGGCGCTGCGGAAACCAGGGCACGATGTAGTCGGTCGAGATCTGAGAGATGACGGCCGAGCGCACGCCCTCGAGACCGGCGAGCATCGCCATGGAGAAGGTCGTGGCGCCAAAGCAGTGCGCGAGCACCTGCACGGTCGGCGCGCCGGTCAGCGCCCGCACCTTGCCAATGGCGGCCGGATAGTCCTTGGTCGCGACGTCGTCGCCGGAC
>CAXMLT010000618.1:0-3086 GCA_964194245.1 uncultured Hyphomicrobium sp. | reverse complement strand
AATTCCTACCAACTCCGCGACGGCACCTTTACCGGGCACGCCGACCGAGTCTTCTCGGCCGCGATCTCACCAGACGGAGCGCGCGTCATAACCGGCAGCAAGGACACGACGCTGGCACTTTGGAGCGTCGAAACAGGCCAGTTGCTGGCCCGTCTACTAGCCGACCCGACGGAGAGTGGCTAACGGTGACGCCGCAGGGCTTCTATACCGCGTCGCCCAAAGGAGCGCAGATGCTTGGTATCGTGCGTGGGCTCAAAGTGTATCCGCTTGGACAACTACCCCCCACTCTCAACAGCGCCGAGCGGGTGAAGGCGACGCTTGCGGATGAACCGCAGAAGATGTCTTCACCCAGTGTCTCACTTGAGACCGTGCTCGATTCTGGTCCCGCGCCGCGCATCGACCTAGAGCAAATGCCCGAGGTTGCCGGGGAGCAAGTCCACCTGACCGTCACGCTCACCGACGTGGGCGGCGGCATCGGCGATAGACTTGTTTGGCGTGTGAAAACCACAGGCCATTCGGATGGTGAGCTGCAAGGCCGTCAGCAGCCGGACGAGCTTAAAATTCTTGCTACACCGTCGCTCGGGCGAACCGCGAAGGATCGGAGACACTGCACGTTGACCCCAATGGACCGAGCATTGTTGAGATAAGTGCCTTTAACGGAAAAGGGATGCTGGCGACGGCGCCACTCAGCGTGCCGTTCGCTGCGACGTCCGTGCGTACAGGCGCAGTGCCGCACTGACTAGCTGTTGGTGGCGGGTGTTGCTAACGCACCGAGCGTGAAACTCAGGCAACCAACAAGACTGGTCATGTTCCCGTTGAGCGCCACATTCCACGCATGCGCGCCATAATATCAATCGTGACACCTGCAGGACGAGAACTACCTTGATAGTCGCGCCCAGCCACAGGCCACGTCTTCAGCTCGAAGTGGTTGACAATGGGCGAGGGGATGAACCGCGTGCGGGCGGCATAGAGGTGCTTGTCACCCCTCTTGACCTGTTGATGCGTGTAGAAGCGCTGAGGAACCACGAGCATGAGCTGGTCCTTGGCTCGGGTCATCGCGACGTAGAGTAGGCGCCGCTCCTCCTCGATGTCCTCCGCAGACCCAGTCGCCATGTCAGAGGGGATGCAGCCATCGACCACGTTGAGGATGAAAACTGATTTCCACTCCTGGCCCTTGGCCGAGTGGATGGTCGAGAGAATGAGGTAGTCTTCATCGAGAAGCGGCGCACCGGCTTCTTCGCTGGTGGCGCTTGGCGGGTCTAGCATGAGATCGGTCAGGAATTTCGCCCGCGAAGAATAACCGGCCGCGATGCGCTGGAGCTGGTCGAGATCGCCAGCTCGGACCACGGCATCGGGATAGCGCCGTTCCAAATGCGGCTGGTACCACTGACGCACGCGGTCCAGTTCGGCTGGCCAGTCCAGAGGTCGCTGATGCAGACCCTGCATCAAGCCTACCAGTTCGCGCCATTGCTCTACTGCTTTGGCGGGAGGGCGGAACGACTCCAGAGCCTCGATCGGGTCGCGTTCCGCCACGTGGTCGAGGACTTTTCCCGCTGTCGCGGGCCCAACCCCGTCCAGGAGCTGGACGACGCGAAAGCCGGTCACCCGGTCCGCGGGGTTCTCGGCCCATCGCAATATGGCGAGCATGTCCTTGACGTGGGCCGCCTCGATGAACTTCAGGCCACCGAACTTGACGAAAGGGATGTTGCGACGTGTCAGCTCGATTTCCAAAAGGGCGCTGTGACTTGAGGACCGAAACAGGACCGCCTGCTCGTTGAGGGCCATCCCGGCTTCGCGGTTCTGAAGGATGGCCGTAACCACGCAGTCAACCTGGCTCGCGTCGTCGAGGACCGAAACCAAGGCTGGCTTTTCTCCACCGCCTCTATGCGAGCGCAGGTCCTTGGTGAAGCGCTCACGCGTGAGGCCGATCACGGCGTTGGAGGCGGCGAGGATCGGCTGCGTCGAGCGGTAATTCTGCTCCAGCGTGATGAGCGTGGCCGCCGGATCGAACTGCCCAGGAAAGTCGAGGATGTTGCGCACGGTCGCTGCACGAAACCTAGATCGCCTGCGCATCGTCGCCGACCACCGTGAGGCCCGCGCCATCGGGCTTGAGGCCGCGCAGAATCGCTTCCTGCAGGGCGTTGGTGTCCTGGTACTCATCGACGAGAACGTGGTCGAATCGCGCCCCGACCTCGTGTGCAAGCTCGGGCACCTTCATCAGCTCGGCCCAGTAGAGCAGCAGGTCATCATAGTCGAGAACGTGCTGCTTCTGTTTGGCGGTAACATAGGCATCAAACAGAACACGCAAATCCTTTTCCCACTCGAAACACCACGGGAACTGCTTGCGCAGAACAACGTCGAGCGGCTCCGTCGCATTGACGGCTCGCGAGTAGATGGCGAGGCACGTGGCCTTCAGCGGAAAGCGTTTGTTCTTTTCCGAGAACCCCAGTTCATGCCGCACGAGATTGACGAGGTCGCCCGAGTCCTCCCGGTCGTGGATGGTGAAGGCGGGGTCGAGACCCACCGACACTGCGTGCATGCGCAAGAGTCGTGCCCCGATTGCGTGGAACGTGCCCGACCAAGAGATGGGGCTTCGTGTGCCCGAAGTCGTCCCGCCGACAGCAGAGGCGATTATGCGTTCGGCCCTGCGTTCCATTTCGGCGGCGGCGCGGCGCGAAAAGGTCAGCAAAAGGATACGGCTGGGATCGGCTCCATGCACGATCAGGTGGGCTACGCGATGCGCGAGGGTATTGGTCTTTCCCGATCCGGCTCCGGCGATGATGAGAAGCGGACCTGCGATATTGGGGCAACGGCGATCACGCCATGCTCTACAGCGCGGCGTTGCTCCGGATTGAGAGTGGCGAGATATTCCTTGCTGGCCATGGCGCGCTCGGTTCGTAACCGATCCAATCACTGGCCATGATTCGTTCCTGCTCGCCAAGCCCGAGCTTGCAACGCGTGCAGAACGCGCGCAATTCCGATTTGGATGTCTGCTTCTGGCCCGAGAACCGACGTGCTCAGTTAACGCGGGTCATGTCCGCTATTGACCCAAAGCAGAAGCTAAGTGAGGCGCCTAACCCATGCCC
>CAXMLT010000617.1:0-3327 GCA_964194245.1 uncultured Hyphomicrobium sp. | reverse complement strand
CGTGCGGCGGACATGCTCGGATCTTCCGAGTCTGACCCGAAGCGGTTGTTGTCGTGTCTTGCGCTAGATCGGCATTGTGCCCATCCAGATCTGGTCAGCAAGTGCAACGACTGACGTTGAACGACGGTGGCGCTACCTGAGGCTTGATGCTCGTGCGATTTCGCGTGAGAGATCGAAAGTGAACACGCCATGTCGGTTCAGTGACGCCATTGCGCCATGGCGTCCGGCGGAAGATCAAGCTTTTGGATTTCTCTCAGCCGCGGCTGCGTGGGCTCAGCGGGTGCCGACGCATAGTCTGCAGCCGCATCGAAGCGCTGCCAGGTCACCGTTACCTTCGCGCCGATTTGGGCGCGTGGGTAAAGGTCCAGCACATCACGATTGTACATGCGGATGCAGCCCTTCGAGGCTTCCGTGCCGATCGTCCAGGGTGCATCCGTGCCATGGATGCGGTAGGAGCTGGCGCCGAGGTAGAGCGCGCGCACCCCCAGGGGATTCATGGGATGCCCGCCGGGCACCCAAGGTGGCAACCGCGGATTCTCAGCAAGCATGGTTGGGGTTGGTCGCCAAGGCGGATCGACCTTCTTGTCAGAGATGCTCGTGACGCCCTGCCAGCGGTCTTGTTCGCGGGGAATGGCGATAGGATAGCTGATCGCTTCGCCAGAACGGCTGACGAAGTACAGACGGCGATCCCCGAAGCTGACGACGACTTCGCCCGGTCGAAACTGGGGACTGAAGCGGACGACCTCGCGCCCGCTGGCGTCTCGCTGGTTTCCGCCACCCCAATCCCAAAAAATCTGGGCTGTCGCCGGACGCGCCGAGCCGACAGATAAGACGACGCAAAAAAACAGTACGAGAAAGCGGTTCATGCCCGTCCCCCGACGGTTGCCCACCTACCGCTGCTTGCCTTCTACCGCACAACAGTGTGACGGGAACGTGGTCGGGCCACCGTTGGCCTGGTGCGAGACGAGAGCGGGCAATGATGACGGTCAGTCGCGCCAATCTCAGCCGCTCTCCGATTGGGTTCAACCAGGTCCTGGGTCGAACTGGATGCTAAGGACCGGACGACTACTCGTTCCATCCGCCTCCTCGACGATCGTCTTCGTGAGGATGCTTGTAGCAATTGGCGAACTTGTTACGGTTCCGCATGTGGGCCACCCATCGAAGCGCAATGCAGCCTTGACCGGATGTTGGTCTTAAATGCTCACATGACCTGCCGTGCCGATCGCAGATGATCAGTCCAAAAAACGGCTTGTTTAACTCGCAGCGAAATGAGGCGATTGGCGCCTCAGGGTCTGCGCGTTTCATGTCTTGCAGCAATTCGATGTGGGCCCAGCACGCTCGCCAGGTCGCGTAGCCCTGGGTCGACGTCCTTCGCTCTCCACTCGGGAGCGTCAGCACCACGTAGAGTATTGCGGCGTCCATGCACCCTAAGTGCGCTTTGAGCGCGGCGTCCTCATGGCCTCAATGGAACCAGCACTGCCGGCTGCAGCTCGCATTTGCCTAGCGTCACCCTCAAGCTTCCGATTTTTTCCCTTTTCGGACCTTCGTTCGCGGGTCGGCGTGTCTGCTTGTGATCGAAGACCCGACCCAGTTGAGGAGCCGCCGTCGCTTCTGCTTCTGACCCGAAGCGGACGTGGCTCACATGCGGGTGTCCATTTGCGGCGCACGGCTTCAGCAAAGGCGCGCGCACCGGCAACCCACAGTTGAACCGATTGACGGCGCGAAGTGGCTAAATGCGATTCACCTCAGCTAAACAGGATCGCGCCGACCTTCTTCGATTCAGCATATAATTCACCTGACATCTCGAACGCGTCGCGCGTCAGAGATGGCAAAGGGTGGCGAGGTGGCTGCAAAAGGTGCGTTAAAGGTTGAAACAGCTGTTTGACACGCGCGAACCGAGAAGCTCCTGGGGTTCTTCGGTTGGGGTCGCTACGGTAGTAGCCATCTCCTATTTTCTGGCAGCGCGGCTCAGCCTTTTTTTGTTGGCAGAGCCGGATGGTGTGGCGGTATTTTGGCCTGCTGCCGGTATTTCCTCCGGCACCTTGATTGCACTGGGACCCGAAAGGCGACTTCCCGTCGTAGCCGGTGTGATAGTTGCTACCGTCGTGGCCAATCTGTCGAGTGATAGGAATCTTTCCAGTTCTTTGGTCTTCGCATTGTCGAATGCGGGTGAAGCCGTACTAACAGCGTGGCTGATCGAGCGTCAATTCGGTCCGCGTTTTAGTCTAGTGAGCTTGCCGCGTGTGCTGGGATTGCTAGGCGCAGCAGCGATAGGCGCCGCAGTCTCTGGCATTGGTGGAACATTCGGATTTGTCCTGTTCCACGGCGCGACAACACCTATTGCAACCATTTGGAGCCATTGGTTCGCTTCGGATGCGCTCGGCATAATTATAGTTGCTCCGCTGATGATAGGCCTTGTCTCAGCAATGCGGGAAGTACCCCCAAAGAGCGAGCTCCTTGAGGGGTGCGTTGCGCTCGCGGCCTTAGCACTGATAAGCGAGTTCGTTGTCGCCCCCTTGTCAAAGTCTTGGGCGACAGCGATTCCTCTGGGTCTCCTTTTCCCGTTGCTGTTATGGCTCGCGGCCCGCTGCCGCCCGGTCTTCTCTGCAGCGGCTGCTTGTATGATTGCGATCACTGTTGTCTGGACGGTCACCTTCAGGATCGGACATTTTGGTGATCCTAGTATCCCAATTACCCAACGCATTTTGGAAGCCCAGCTCGCAATACTGGCTGCAACCCTTTGCGCCAACGTTCTTGCCGCACTCTTTGCCCAGCAACGTTTGCACGCGGCGGAAGTAAGCGACGGCATAAAACGCCTGCAGGAGGCTCTGGCAGCGGGATCGGTAATTGCCTTTGAGTGGGATGCTCGGACGCGTTTAGCGCAGCGTAGCCCCAATGCCAGGCGAATTCTCGGTTCCGAGGCTCTCAGTGCGGCTAGGTTTCTTGCGCGGGTCCATAATGATGATCGGGCAAGGTTCAAGGCGAGTGTGTACGGGGTCCGTCCGCAAGCCGCATCATACGCCACAAGCTTTCGTTACCTCCACCCCGACGGCCGAATACTTTGGCTCGAGGAGACCGCAACAGCTGAGTTTGACGCGGAAGGATGCTTTCTGCGTCTTAAAGGCCTGACTCGCGACATTACTCCGCACAAGCAAGCAGAGGAACACCAGGATCTGCTGATTAAAGAGCTTGACCATCGCGTGAAGAATGTCCTCGCACGCGTTGCCGCGGTGACGATGTTCACACGCGAGGGCGGTGACTCGATAGACGAATTCGTTGAAACCCTTGAAGGGCGGATTCAGTGTAAGCGCTGCGCCGACCCCACCT
>CAXMLT010000616.1:0-4236 GCA_964194245.1 uncultured Hyphomicrobium sp. | reverse complement strand
GAGCTGGCGGTTGAGCCCATCCTTGTAGAGCGCACGCGGGGCCGAATTGGAGGTCGCGACCACGACGACACCACGCTCGAAGAGCTGCGCGAAGAGGCGCCCCAGGATCATGGCGTCCGCGATGTCGGTCACCTGCAGCTCATCGAAGCAGAGAAGACGCGCCTCCTGCGCGATTCCCTCGGCGACGAACGGGAGGGGATCACCCTCGACACTGTGGCGCGCCTTGCCGATGCGCTCGTGCACGTCCGCCATGAACTCGTGGAAGTGCCGCCGCAGCTTCGGCGCGAACGGCGCAAGCTCGAAGAACAAGTCCGCTAGCATCGTCTTGCCGCGGCCGACGGCCCCGAAGATATAGAGACCGCGCGGCGCCGATTGGCCGCCGCGGCCAAGCAGCGCGCGCAGGCCATTGCGGTTGGGCTGCCAGCGCTGCAGGCGGGCCAGCAGATCATCGAGGCGCCGTGCGACATCGAGCTGCGCCGGGTCTGCATCGAGCTCGGCCTGAGCGATCTGTGCGCCTAGATGCGCACTCACAGGCCCGGTCACATTTTGAGTCATCGACGCAAAGATTCCCCGCCCACGTGCTGCGCACTTCCCGCAGATCGCCTGCACGCACGCAAGTTGGCGCGACCGAATGTCTCGAACTTGCGTGCAATCCCGCCACGATGCGGCGTTTAGTGCCGCTTACAGCCGCATGAGGTGGAACTTCTGCCACGTAGGTGGCATATTGTGCAGTGCAAAAGGGAGCGGGCGTTCGGCGCGTCCCAAAAACAATCAGTCCCTGTCGCTGTTGGCGGCGTCACCGGTGTTCGGTTGCGCAAGTCAACGTCTGTTGCCCTGGAACGGAGGTTCTCGTCATGAACGAACGCCAGTTCTCGGGAGGAAACATACGAAAACTGTGGCCCACGGAGACCGAGAAGTTCCGCGACCACCTTCTGCGGCTCGACAAGATGAGCCGGCGCCTGCGCTTTGCGCACGGCGTCTCGGACTCGTTCATCGAGGATTATGCCGGGCGCACGACCGAGATGGGTGCGCTCGTCTACGCCTATTTCGAGGGCGGCCAGGTGCGCGCCGCCGCCGAGCTGAAGAAGCTCGGGGACGTGTGGGGCCAGGAGGCCGAAGCCGCGTTTTCGGTCGAGCAAACCCTGCAGGATCAGGGCATCGGCAGCGAGCTGATGGGCCGCGTTATCCGGGCCGCGCGCAATCGCGGCGTACAGCATCTGTGCGTCTCCTGCCTCGCCGAGAACGGCAAGATGCGCACGATCGCCCGCAAATACGAGGCGGAGCTGCGTTTCGAGTACGGCGAGGTCGTCGGCGAGATCGTTCCCGACCGCGCCAATTATTTCTCGCTGCTCGCCGAGGCGGTGGAAGACCGCTTCGGCTACATGATGGCGGTTCTCGATTTGCAAAGCCGCGTCGTGAAAGCCGCGTGATGCATTGCACCTAACGCCCTGCATTGCTCGAAACGTCTCCGCATTTCGCGCGCGCAACTCTCTCAATTGCTCTCGCGCGCTTTCGCGGAAAGCGGATGCGGAATATGCAGACAACGAGCCACTGCATTAGAAACACGAGAAAATTGATGATTTCGCGCAACAGGTTTGTTGGAATGCGCGGTGTTGCGACGTGCAAATAGCAATTTGATGTCAACAAAATCTTCGAACTTGCACATGATTTTTTTGTTCGAAGGTGATTCGAAACTTCGGACGAGAGAGATAGCAAACCAGAAAGAGGGATGACTCAAATGGCTAAGAGGGCAGTGAAACGGAAAGTGAAGAAGGCGCCGGCTCGTCGTGCCGCCGCCAAGAAGCCGGCCGCACGCAAGACCGCTCGCAAGAGCGTTCGCAAGACCGCCCGCAAGGCGGCGAAGAAGACGCGTCGGGCTGCCTAACGCAGCCGATCATGCGCAGTTAGCCTGGCTGAAGCGCGTGATGCAGGACGGCAAGCGGGCCTCATAGCACCCGCTGATACCATCTCCTTCAAGACCGGTGGCCGCGTATCGCGCCGCCGGTCTTTCTCTTTTTGGGGCCCGAATCGCGCCGAATAGGCCAAGCCGATTTCACTCGGGAAGGTGGTTCACGGCCTCGATGTTGTGCCCGTCGGGGTCGAGGATGAAGGCTCCGTAGTAGTTCTCGTGGTAATGCGGGCGCAGGCCCGGGGGTCCGTTGTCTATACCCCCGGCGGCAATCGCCGCCTCGTAGAACGCTCGCACTTCAGCCCGGGTCTTTGCCACGAAGGCGACGTGCAGCCGCGATTGCAGCGGCTTTCCGGTGCCGATCCAGAAGTGCGGCCGGTCGTCGCCGAAGCCGGCATAGCCGTCCTCGCCGTCCTCCGACAACGAGACCTGCATCACGAGCTTATAGCCGAGCGGCGCCAGCGCCTGGCTGTAGAACGCCTTGGAGCGTTTGAAGTCGGCGACTCCAAAGCCGATGTGATCGAGCATGTTCCGCTAGCTCCAAACGTTGACGTTGATCCCCTGCAGCATGGCCACGAGCTTCAGACGCGGCGCTCCACCATCAGCTTCTTCAGCTCGGCGATGGCCTTGGCCGGGTTGAGGCCCTTCGGGCAGGCTTTGGTGCAGTTGAGGATCGTGTGGCAGCGGTAGAGGCGGAACGGGTCCTCCAGCGTGTCGAGCCGCTCGCCGGTCGCCTCGTCGCGCGAGTCGCTGACCCAGCGGAACGCCTGCAGCAGCGCCGCCGGGCCGAGATAGCGATCCTGGTTCCACCAGTAGCTGGGGCACGAGGTGGAGCAGCAGGCGCACAGGATGCACTCATAGAGCCCATCGAGCTTCTGGCGGTCGGCGTGCGACTGGCGCCACTCCTTCGGCGGGGCCGGCGTGTCGGTCTTGAGCCAAGGCTCGATCAGACGGTGCTGGGCGTAGAAGTTGGTCAGGTCGGGCACAAGGTCCTTGACCACCTGCATATGCGGCAGCGGGTAGACCTTCACCGCCCCCTTGATGTCCTCGAAACCCTTGAGGCAGGCGAGCGTGTTGGTGCCGTCGATGTTCATCGAGCACGAGCCGCAAATACCCTCCCGGCAGGAGCGGCGGAAGGTGAGCGTGGGGTCGATCTCGTTCTTGATCTTGATCAGCGCGTCGAGGACCATCGGCCCGCAGCGGGCGGTGTCTACCCAATAGGTGTCGAGGCGCGGGTTTCCCTCGCCGTCCGGGTCCCAGCGGTAGATGCGAAACTCCTTCCAGTCGCCGCCGCCCTCGGGGTGGTTCCAGGTCTTGCCGGCTTCGACTTTGGAGTTGCGGGGAAGCGTGAAGTGAACCATCGGGCACTGACTTTCTTCGCACGGGCGGTTGGCGTGGTGCGGCCCCACATGAAGCCCCGGCGTTGCCCCTGTCAACGGCCGCACCCACCCGCAACCTCTGAGCAAAGCGTCCTACTCGACGCGGTGCTTCTTCAGGGCGCGCACGAGTTCGGTGAGCGCCACCGCCACCTCCGCTCCGGTATCGACGGAAGCCTTCAGCGTGGCGCGCGCCTGGATCAGCTTGTTCAAGCGCTCCTGCTGCTCGCCGAAGCCGAAAAACAGCTCCTCGGGCGGGTTGATCTCGCCATCCTCGACCGCGCTCATCACGTCGAAGGCGTTCTGGGAGGCGAGCACCAGCATCGAGGCGACGTCGTTCATGAGCTGATGGAACAGGCGGGCGGCATCGCTGCCGACGCGCGGCCCATGCACGCCGAACTTTAGCGGCGAGGAAGCCGGCGCGCCCTCGCCGGCGAACAGCTTGGGGTTGCGCTGGAAGCGGCGGAAGATCTCCTGCAGCCCGAGGCAGCAGGTCTCGAGGTCGCGCAACGCCGTGCCGGCCTTGCGCTTCGACTTGGCGCGATCGGGCGTGCGCTCCTGCGCCGCCCAGTTGATGGTGGCGATGGAGGCGATGGCGCCGAGCGCGGCAAGTGCGGGTAGCACGGCGGTGAAGGGATCGGGCGCAAGCCGGGTCTCGCCCTCGGGTACAGGCTGGCGCGCGGCGGGTTTGCTCGCAACCCCTGCCGGACCTCCCGCCCCCTTCGAAAACCGGCTTCGCATTCCGCCCCTCGCCCTACGGCCGCCCGCGATCTTACGTCATTTCGTCGGCCACCATGTGCGCCCGCGGCGACGCAGCGCGACAAAGGCGTGTTGAAAACAATCTGGAGAAGCGCAATCCCGTCATATCGATGAGGGGACGGGCGGCAAGTGCCGTTCCGGTCGAGTGAAAGCGGCCTTCGCCGCCCGCCGCCGCATCCGGATGCACAACGA
>CAXMLT010000615.1:0-1814 GCA_964194245.1 uncultured Hyphomicrobium sp. | reverse complement strand
GGCCTCATCACGGTCAAGGACATTGAGAAGGCGCAGAAGCACCCGCACGCGTCGAAGGACGCTGAGGGGCGCCTGCGCGTCGCTGCGGCGACGACGGTCGGTGAGGAGGGCATCAGGCGCACCGAGCTGCTGATGGCGGCCGGCTGCGACCTCATCGTGGTCGACACCGCGCACGGGCATTCGATCCGCGTGCTGGAGGCTGTGAAGCGCATCAAGACACTGTCGAACCGCGTGCAGGTCATCGCCGGCAACGTGGCGACCGCCGAAGGCACCAAGGCGCTGATCGACGCGGGCGCAGACGCGGTCAAGGTTGGCATCGGTCCGGGTTCGATCTGCACGACGCGCATCGTGGCCGGTGTCGGTGTGCCGCAGCTCACCGCCGTCATGGACTGCGCCAAGGAAGCGTCAAAGCACGGCGTCCCCATCATCTCCGACGGCGGCATCAAGTATTCTGGCGATGTCGTGAAGGCGCTGGCGGCAGGGGCAAGCTGCGTGATGATCGGCTCGCTGCTCGCCGGGACCGACGAAGCACCGGGCGAGACCTATTTCTACCAGGGGCGCACCTACAAGGCCTACCGCGGCATGGGCTCGATCGGCGCCATGGCGCGCGGCTCGGCCGACCGCTACTTCCAGCAGGAGGTGAAGGACACGCTCAAGTTGGTGCCGGAAGGGATCGAGGGGCAGGTGCCTTACAAGGGCCCGACCGAGGGCGTGCTGCACCAGCTCGTCGGCGGCCTGCGCGCCGGCATGGGCTACCTCGGCGCCAAGGATCTGCCCGACCTGCAGGAAAGGGCGCGGTTCATCCGCGTCTCCCCGGCGGCGATCCACGAGAGCCACGCGCACGGCGTGCTGATCACGCGCGAGAGCCCGAACTATCCCGGCAACGTGTGACGGCGTCGGGGCAAGTGCAATCGGCTCGTACCATCCCATCGGTAATACGACCTGCGCCGGAATGAAGCGATAAGTTGAGCGCCCTGCGCTAATCCAACGAGGCCGAACCCATGTCCGTGACGAGCTTGCTGCTGCCGGTGTTTGTGCAGGTCGGGCTGACGTTCGCCCTTATGATCTGGATGGCGAAGGAACGCGGAGGCGCCCTGCGCTCCGGAGTGGTGCAGCCGCGCGATATTGCGCTGCGCCAGCCCAACTGGCCCGCGCGCGCGACGCAGGTCGCCAACAGCTTCCACAATCAGCTCGAACTGCCGATGCTCTTTTACGTGCTGATGGCATTTATTCTTATCACACGCACGAACGACATCATTTTCGTGGTGCGGGGCTGGGTGTTCGTCCTCGCGCGCCTCTTCCACGCTTTTGTGCACACGGGCTCCAATATCGTCGACACACGCGCCAAGGCCATTGCGGTCGCGGCCATCGCCCTCATCGTCATGTGGGTGGTCTTCGCCGTGCGCATCCTGAGCGTGGGGGCCTGAGGAGCGTGCGCACAGGCGCGAGGCTCAAGGCTGCCGCCGAGGTGCTCGAGGAAATCCTGCAGCGCCACCGCCCGGCGGCCATGGCGCTGGCCGATTGGGGCAAGGCGCACCGCTTCGCCGGCTCCGGCGACCGCTCCGCCATCGGAACTCTCGTTTATGACGCCCTGAGGCGGAAGAGCTCCATTGCCGCGCAGATGGCGGCGGATACCCCACGCGCGCTCGCGCTGGGGGCGGCGCCGCGCGCCTTCGGCATGACGGCGGCCGAGGTGGGGGCGACAGCCGACGGCTCGGAGCACGCGCTCTCCCCGCTCACCGAGGAGGAGACGGCGCACCTCGGCGCGACGCTGCCCGCCGATACGCCCGCCGCGATCGCCGGCGACATCCCCG
>CAXMLT010000614.1:0-2413 GCA_964194245.1 uncultured Hyphomicrobium sp. | reverse complement strand
CCCGAAAATCGGCACCCTTGTTGGCCAGCGCGAAGCCACAAGAGTGCCTCAGCATGTGTGGCCAGACCCCGGCCGAGGCAGAGGCGATGCAAGAGCAGTGCGATGTAGGATGTTATGAGGATAGACGCTAACCCGACTGCGAAGGCTAACGGGTCCGCCTGCCAGGTCAGTTTATCCCACATTGTCCTCTCCTCGAACCAGGCTGACTGAGGGTGTTTGCACACGATCATCGTTGATCGCTCTCGAGAAGAGCCGCCCTCAATCCTACCTCAGAGGCGGTCCCTTAGGCCTCTGACTTTGGCTTGAGTGGCGCAATTTGCGCAACAATAAATGACACCTCCGATTGCTTCGACGCCATGCCCGATCACGCGACATTGGCAGTGGGCGCAACGCGGCGCGAGCGCCTCGATTGCGCACTCAAAACTGTCAAATGTCATCGTCTTGCCGCCCTTAGTTACTTGAAAGGCCTTGTCGTAGTCGTTGCCGCAAGTATCGCAAATAGCCATGGCTTGCTTCCTTCCTCTTGAGAGCACTGCTAACGCCTAGCCTGAGGTGTGAGGCAAGCAAACGCAGAAATTGTCAGCGCGTCGAAATCGCGGCCACGCTCCTAATGGTTTCAACTCTCGTGGTCCTCAGAGCAGGGGTGATCGGATTTTTTGCCGCCTAGTGGGCGCGCTGTTCCAACGGGCAAACTAGGGGACTGGTGGGAAACTCACGCGCGGAACGCCACGAAAAGACCTGGGAAGATTCGCTTCCCACTCACGGCCAAGCAATTGATTGAGTTGGGAACATTCACGCCCCTACGGGGCGCCACCCCTGACGAATAGCTCCTAGTTTCAAATACGTAGTCACGGTGGGAAAGTGATTTTGAACCTCCTTGGGCGCGTGCGGTCAAAGCAGCCCCTTCAGTTTCTTTCGCTCCGCTTCCGACACGGCCAGTAGTTGCAACAACCGGGCAATGCCGTTTGCGCCTGCCTCGCCACCGATGGCCCTGAGGCAGTCCGCCGCCAGCGGATCGCTAACACTGGGATTGGAGAATCGCTCACGGGCGATCCCCGCTGGCAAACGAGCCGCGATCGCTTCGAGAGCCGCGAGACGGCTTTCCGCCAGCGGTCGCCAGGCGCCGAGATTCGCCTCCGATCCGTCCGCAAAGCCGAGTCGGTAAACGAGGGTATTGCCGTCCTTTGGCAGGTTCGGACAGCCGGAGATGACGGCCGCTGCCGTTCTGACGGGCCGCACAGCGTCTTTCGCCAAGGGCAGCACAGGATGATCCGTTATGGTCGTATCTGTCGCATAGGAGACGCGCGCCGGCAGTAGCGCGCCGAGGACAGCGGTCAACGCAAGCATCGCAAGGGTCGTGAGCCCCAAGTCGCGCACGACACCTTTGCTCAGTCGGTCGAGAAAATCGTCCGCGTTAGCGGCTCCGCCCGCATGTCGTCGGATCATCTGGCGCCACAGCCAATCGGTAATCGCCTTGTTCTTCGCGGGCTCATGCATAAGATCGGCTGCCCAACCACTGCGTGCGTTCTCGCTTCCGCGCCGCCAAGTGATTGATCCGCAGAGCCAGCCCGCCGCGAACAGCACGGTGAGAATGAGGCCGAGCGACTCGGCGCCAATGTCGCTATCGTAGAGAAGCGCGCGGGCCGCCTTCGCGGCTTCATCGGCTGCCGTATCGACGTAGTGCGACCACGCTGTTATCGCGGCGACCGCCGCCGCGATCGAGGCGAGGATGATGGTAACGTGAACGAGGGTGTGAAAGCGTGGTGCGCGCCGGGCCACGAGGCCAGCGTGGAACGCTGCAGGAACGCCGAGATAAGTAAGGCGATGAGTAGCAGTAGCGGGCATCAGGGCTCCCCCCGTCGGTCTGGTCCAATGCACCGGTTTCGGCGCTTATGGAATGCGTTGTGACAATTCTAGACTGTCGGCCCATCTTGAATGGGAGATGCTCTTGGAACGTCGGACATTTCTTCTCTCAACGATGATGACTCTTGCTGCAGGTGCCGCGGGAGCCGCACCCATCGATCCCAACCAGACGTTCGTGCTGCAGCGCGACGACATTCGCTTCGAGCCATGGAACGGACTGCCTCCTGGGAGCGGAGAGATGGCCAAGCTTTACGGCGACTTCGACCAGCCCGGCCCCTATCTCGTGCTCATGAGGTGGAATCCTGGATGGTTTAGCGCGCCTCACAGCTACGCGACCGATCGCATTCAAATAGTTCTGTCCGGGACGTGGTGGGTGAACAGTGGAGCGGACTTTTCTCCGGCCGACACGGTGCGTGTCCCGGCGGGCAGCTTCGTCAAGCGGGCAGCGCGCACGTTCCACTACGACGGCGTGCCAAGGATTGAAAAAAAGCCGGTCGTCGTGGCCGTCTTTGGTATTGGACCCATTGACATCTGTCTCTTATACACATCT
>CAXMLT010000613.1:0-3409 GCA_964194245.1 uncultured Hyphomicrobium sp. | reverse complement strand
CCCGCCACGGGCGCCGTCATCGTCCCCAGTCAGACGGCGCAGGCTTCGGCCGAGCCCGCCATCAAGACTGGAGAGATCCTGCCCCCCATCAAGGGCTTCGCGCCCGAGGCACTGGCTGCTGAGTTGCGCACGCTCGAGCTCGTTATCGAGCCGGAGGCGAGCTCGGCCGCGCATCCGCGCGCCTTCGAGAACAACCCGAAATTCCTCGAAGCCGTGCAACTGCTCACGCGACCGGAGGTGCCGATCGACGTGGTCGAAGAGTACGCGATCGGGCCCCGCTGGGTGCTGTCGTGCGCGGCGCTCTCGGCACTGGCGAAGCGCAACGACCGCGACGAGGTCGTGAGCCACATCCTCGATTACTTCGACAACATCACGCCTTGGGCCATCTACTTCGCGCTCGCCTACTTCCTCGCCTGCAACCCGCGGCCCGCGGTCGGCGCGCCGCTCCGGCACGCCAAGGACTGGTGGCGCGACAACATCTTTATCGCACCGATGTTCCGCGATCACTTCGCCGAGCGCGAGCGCTTCGGCGACCCGCCCACTTTCGATTACGGCGTTGGCAGCGCCACCGCCGCCCAACACGCTGTGATCAAGGGCTTCCTCGAGCGCGTGCACCATCCGATGGCCACGGCGCTGCTCCTTAACCTCGACAGCCTGCGCCACGAGAGCGTCGACCGCACGTTTCTCTCCTCGTTCGGCCGCTTCTGGACGAGTGCCAAGGGCCACGACATCCTGATCGAGCCGCCGGCGTGGCATGAGGCGCTCGATGATGCGGCCGCGACCGCGCGCGAGGCGCCCGTGCGCTCGCTCCTCGTCAGCGGCGAAACACGCGTCGGCAAAACCTCGTTCCTGCGCATTCTCGCCAAGCGGCTTGACCGCGAAGGCTGGAGCGTGTTCGAGGCAGGCGGCGGCGACCTGATGGCCGGGCAGCAGTATTTCGGGCAGCTCGAGGGCCGCATTCAGAAGACGATCGAGGAGCTCAATGTCTCCAAAAAGCTCATCTGGTACGTCCCGGACATCCTGCAGATTGCCATGAGCGGCACGCACCAGGGGCAGGCCGCGAGCATCCTCGACCAGATCCTGCCCGCGATCGCCGCCGGGCGTCTCATCGTATGGACGGAGGCTTCGCCCGCGGTCACGGCGCGGCTCCTGCGCCTGCGCCCCTCCTTGCGCAACACTTTCGAGATCGCGCGCATGGAGCCGCTGGAGGCCGACGAGACGCTCGAGCTCGGGGAGCAGCTGGTGCAGGGCCTCGGCGAGGCGGCGGGCGTCGAGATCGACGAGACTTGCGTGACGACCGCGCTCGATCTTGCCAAGCAGTATCTCAACGGCTCGAGCCTGCCCGGGCCCGTATTCGATCTGCTGAAGCTCACGGCCGGCCGCGGCGCCAAGGGCGACACCGGCCACATCGGGCCTGAGGACGTCGTCGTCACGCTCTCACAGCTCACGGGCCTGCCTGCCTCGCTGCTCGACAACAGGGAGCGCGTCGACCTCGCGGCAGTGCGCGGATATTTTACAGAGCGCGTCATCGGCCAGGACGAGGCGGTCTCCGCAATCGTGGAGCGCATCGCGATGCTGAAAGCCGGCCTCAATGACGGTGGCAAGCCGATCGGCGTGTTCCTGTTCGCCGGCCCGACGGGCACCGGCAAGACGGAGTTGGCAAAGACGCTTGCCGAGTTCCTGTTCGGCTCACCCGACCGCATGATCCGCCTCGACATGAGCGAGTTCCAGACGCCCGACTCCACCTCTAAGATCCTCGGCAGCTCGGAGGCCGCGCAGCCGACGGACTCGCTCATCATGCTGGTTCGCAAGCAGCCGTTTTCGGTGGTGCTGCTGGATGAGTTCGAGAAGGCGCACGCGAATGTGTGGGACCTGTTCCTGCAGGTGTTCGACGACGGCCGCCTCACCGACCAGCTCGGCCAGGTCGGCGATTTCCGGCACTGCATCATCATCCTGACGACCAACCTCGGCGCCACTAGCCACCGCTCGGGCGGCATCGGCTTCTCGCCCGCGACCGACAATTTCTCGGGCGAGCAGATCTCGCGCGCGGTGGCGCAGACGTTCCGGCCCGAGTTTCAGAACCGCCTCGACAAGGTCATCGTGTTCCGTCCGCTGACACGCGAGCTGATGCGCTCGATTCTGAAGAAGGAGCTGTCGCGCGTGCTCGAGCGCCGCGGCCTGAAGGACCGCGAGTGGGCGGTGGAGTGGGAAGCCTCCGCGCTCGAGTTCCTGCTGGAGAAGGGCTTCACCCCGGAGATGGGCGCGCGGCCGCTGAAGCGTGCCATCGACCAGTACGTGATCGCGCCCCTTGCCGCCACCATCGTGGAGAAGCGGTTCCCCGAGGGCGACCAGTTCGTGTTCGTACGCAGCGACGGGCGCGCCATCCAGGCCGAGTTCGTCGATCCCGACGCCGAGACGACCGAGCCGGAGCCCGCTCACGCCGCCGAGCTGGGCGAGCTGCCAGCGCTCACGTCGATGATGCTAGCCCCGAGCGGCAGCGACGCGGAGCTTGCCGCACTTGCGACGGAGAGCGAGGGCGTCGAGGCGATGATGCAGTCGGCGGAATGGGAGCAGCTCAAGGAGCGCCTTTCGGCGGCGATGCAGGAGAGTGGATTCTGGTCGCGGCCCGACCGCTCCGAGACGCTCGCGCGACTGGCGCTGATCGACCGTGTGCGTGCTGCGGCGGAGACGGGCCAGTCGCTGCGCTCGCGCCTCGCGCGCGGTACCGAGCGCGCCGGCAAGTCCTCGCGCGAGCTCATCGCGAGGCTCGCAATGCAGCTCCACCTCGTCAAGGAGGGCATCCGTGACGCCTTCGACGGCGAGCCCATTGAGGTCGCCGTCCTGATCGAGCCGGCGCTGGAGAAGCCGGCAGATCGCGATGCAACCCGCGTCTGGTGCGGACAGCTCCTCGATATGTATCGCGCCTGGGCGAAGAACCGGAACATGCAGTTGACCGAGCAGCGCGGCGTCATCCATGCCGACGGCGAGGTTCTGCCGATGCTCCTGATCAGCGGCTTCGGCGCGCATCGCCTTTTGCGGCGCGAGGCGGGGCTGCACGTGCTGGAGCTGGCGGACGACGGCGGTCCCTCCCGCGCGACGGCCCGCGTGCGCGTAGCCGCAGCCCCGCTCGGCGAGCTGTCGCCCGACAGGCTGCGCCGTGCACTCAAAGAGGCGCTCGACCGCGCCGGCGTCCCCAGCACGGTCGTGCGCCGCTACCGCGGCGATCCCTCCCCGCTCGTCCGCGACATGAGCGCGGGCTGGCGGAGCGGCCGTTTCGATGCGGTGCTCGGGGGAGACTTCGACCTCATCGCCGCCGCGCAAGGCTGAAGGTCGTCTTCTCCGCAACATGGTTGTGGCCTATAACGAGCGCGCCATGATGCACCGAGCCAATGCCGCCGTTTTCGCCGTC
>CAXMLT010000612.1:0-4111 GCA_964194245.1 uncultured Hyphomicrobium sp. | reverse complement strand
GATGCCAAGAGGGTAAGCGCCAACCAGATTCACCGCCTTGGCGGCCATTGCGCGGAATAATTTTAGCAGGTGGGAGTCGTAGTCGACTCTACCCGATGACACTTTCCACAAACAATTGCTGCCCATCTACGACAAACCGATGATCTACTATGCGCTCTCCACATTGATGTTGGGCGGTATCCAACAAATTTTGGTCATCACGACACCGCGCGATCTGCCCGCGCTGCGCTCATTGCTTGGGGATGGAGGGCAATGGGGAATTGAGCTCTCCTACGCGGACAACCGCGCGCTGAGGGAATAGCGCAGGCGCTTCTCATCGCAGAGCCATTCTTGGCAGGAGGCTCGGCGGCGTTGATGCTTGGTGACAATGTGCTTTTCGGGAATGGACTGGAAACGCTGCTGGCCAAGCGATCGAGTGCAACTCAGGCGCCACGATATTTGCGTCAGGGTGCAGGATCCTGAACGGTATGGGGTCGTCGGCTTTGATGCCCAAGGGCGGCCGAATTCGATCGAGGAAAAGCCGAAGGAGCCTAAATCGACCTGGGCGATAACAGGTCTCTACCTTTACGACCAAGTGCCGATGATGTTGCAAAAGGGCTCACTCTTTCGTCACGTGGCGAACTTGAAATCTCAGACGTCAATGCGAATTATTTGGCGCGGGGTCGGCTCACGGTGGGTCCGCTGGGGCGCGGATTTGCGTGGTTCGACTCCGGTCTCCCCGACAGCCTTCTCGAAGCTGCCAATTACGTTGCCACACTCGAGAAGCGGCAGGGTTTGAAAATAGCCTGTTCGGAGGAGATCGCCTTTCGGCGCGGAACCATCACAGCGCTCCAGCTGAAGGCGATCGCGATTTAGACGTTCGCACGCAACGACTATGGACAATATCTTCTTCGCCTTTTAGAGGAGGAGAGCAAGCCAAGGCAGGGGTGCTAAGTTGGGAAAGTGTATGTCGATCAGTATGCCTGGGAAGAGCAGGTGGCTGAAAGCTGCCTTTTGGCGGTGGTATAAAGGCGGCACTTCCCCGACGCCGAAGGCAGGGCCTAGCTCGAACGGCGCAACGATGAGAAACCGTTTGGCGACGGGCGACCGCTCACATTGGTCAGCGGAAAGCTCGGGCGGCCCGTTCCCGAGCCATCAAGAGGAAGATGCGCGCTCGCGCTCGTTCCGACCGGGCTCTGCCCGCTCATGTGCGGTTCATCCCCAACTTGCTGATCTTCCATAAAACGGCGTCGTGTCGTTTCGCTTACCTAGTGCAATACGTAGTCACCCAACATTGTTCGCCATCTACGCGGTTTTCGGAATTCACTCGCTTCTGTTTCAAGCTTCCGTGCGTCTCGCACAATGCGAATCTGGACGCTGGTATGGCCGATCTAATGGTTTGTTTATTTGGGAGGCTTTTAGGGTAGAACCAACTTAGGACACCCTCTTTGTTAGCTTAAGGCACTTCAGGTCAACGCTACAACGATCGTCCTTCTGCATGTTCCTACGCCTGCGACGGGTTTGAAGGCGGAGGCATCCCGCACGAACGATCAACACCTGTGGCGGCAATACAAAGACTGCCTCAATCCTTCTCGGAGGGTCGCGGCGATTACCGTCGCGACTAAAAAGGGAGTCGAGTAATCGGGGCAGACAGAGCCGGGTGGTCAGCACCCACGGTTTTTGTACCTTGCCCGCCCTACTGCCAATCTCGGGGCTGAGTGCAATAGAGGGAATCGCCGGACTTTTTGTTGCCCTGATGCGCCCGCACTCTCAAAGGGCACGGAACCGATAGAGTTAGCAAATGACTTCCCCCAGAAAAGAGATACGCGCGCACCGGATCGTTTTAGCCGCGTCGCTTCTGGTCGCCTGTCTTGTGCATGCGCGACAAGGGTTCGCTGCCTCGGGGTGTGCGAAGGCGCCCACTTCATCCGTCGTCGTCAACGTGCGCCAGATGGGCGCCAAGGGCGACGGCCGCACCGACGACACCTCCGCACTGCAGGCTGCGTTCGATAAAGTTGCAGGCAGCGGTGGAACTGTTTTCGTACCCGACGGCACCTACATGGTCGACGCCGTCAGCGACCATCGCCTGAAGCTCAGAACCAACACGACGCTGAAGCTATCGCCCGGCGCCACTATTAAGGCCATTCCGAACGGCTCAGGGGGCTATGCCCTTCTCACAGTGGCGGACGTGTCAGACGTCACGATTAGAGGAGGGACGCTGGAGGGCGACCGCTCTCAACACACCAGCAATGAAGGCGAGTGGGGTATGGGGGTCAATATCCTCGAAGGCGCAAAGAACGTCACCGTCAGCGGTGTGACCTCTAAAGAGATGTGGGGCGACGGCTTCTATGTCCAAGGCGCCAAGAACGTCACGTTTTGCTCGGTCGTCTCCGACCACAACCGTCGGCAAGGGCTGTCCGTCATCGAGGTCGACGGGCTCGAGGTCACGAACTCTGTCTTCTCCAATACGCAAGGCACGCGCCCCATGGCCGGCGTCGATCTCGAGCCCGACAACGTGAAGCAGCACATCAGCAACGTCCGCATCCATAACTCGAAGTTCCTCAACAACAAGGGGCCGGGCATCCTCGTCGCGGGCAAGAAGCACGTGTCCCTCATCTCGAGGCTCGAGATCACTGAGAACCTCTTCGTCGGAGCACTGCCCCTCAAGATCGAATATTCGCCCGAGGTGCTGCAATCGCAGATCTGCCGCAACCGGCAGATCGTGCGTGAATTGGCGGATATGGGCAGTCTCTCGACCTATCAGGAGCCCAAAGAGCTTCTTGTCGTTCAGCACGAATGCGGCGACAGTGGGCTGCAAGTGCGCCGCTGACGACGGCCAATCGGCACCCGGTTTGCAATGCTTGCGGCTAGGTCCATCCGCCGTCCAGCTCGCCGGCTAGAGGAGAGCAAGCCAACGCAGGAGTGCTAAAGCTTTGAGCATTCAGCTTGCGTTGGGCTCTCGCGACGATCCTTGAGCACGGCGGAGCCTGGAGATCGGCTCAAGCTTATTGATGCAAAGGAGCGCGCGGTTGAGGCCCGTACGATCCGTCCTTTGCGGCATGAGCTCTAGGCACCTACAACATTTCCACTTGTTACTCCGGCCCTCCGGCAAGCGTTGCGCGTATCGATGATGAGCTTCGCCGATTTTGCGAGGGCCGCGTAGTCGACGACGTCATGATCGGTCGCAATAAGGACGGCATCGTAGCCGGAAAAGTCGCCCCAAGGTTGACTGGGCCTGCCGTTGAGATCCCGGTAGTGCCGCGTGTCGGGGATCACTGGCACGTACGGATCGTAGTAGTCCACGTGCGCACCCCGCTCCTCGAGCAATTCCATTAAACGCAGCGCCGGGCTCTCACGAATATCCTCGACGTTCTTTTTGTAGGCAACGCCGAGAACGAGAACCCTCGCGTCCTTGAGCCCGCGGCCGCTGCGCGTGTCGAGTTGCCGAGCAAGTTCGTTGATAACGTGTTGCGGCATGGCCGTATTGATCTGGCCGGCGAGCTCGATGAAGCGCGTTGTGATGCCGTACTCGCGCGCCTTCCAGGTGAGGTAAAAGGGATCGATCGGTATGCAGTGACCACCGAGGCCCGGCCCCGGATAGAACGGCATAAAGCCGAATGGCTTTGTCTTGGCTGCATCGATCACTTCCCAAATATCGATGCCCATGGCGCCGTAGACGATCTTCAATTCGTTGACGAGCGCGATGTTGACGGCGCGGAAGATGTTCTCGGTGAGCTTGACGGCCTCGGCGGTGGCGCACGATGAGACCTTGATCGTCGCCGGCACGAAGCTGTCGTAGAGCGCGGCGGCTGCGTCCAGCGCCTGGGGGCAGTCGGCCCCGATCACCTTGGGGATGCGCGAAGTTGAAAACTCTAGGTTGCCCGGATCCTCGCGCTCGGGCGAGTAGGCAATAAAGAAATCGCGATCGCATTTGAGCCCACTCGTCTCGAGAATGGGTTTCATCACCTCAAGCGTCGTACCCGGGTAAGTGGTCGACTCCAGGATGATGATCTGGCCCGGCCGCAGGCGCTTCGCGATTTGCTCCGTCGTCGAGACGACGAAGGAAAGGTCGGGCTCCAGATGAGCGGTCAGCGGCGTCGGCACGCAGATAAGCCTGTCTCTTATACACATC
>CAXMLT010000611.1:0-2973 GCA_964194245.1 uncultured Hyphomicrobium sp. | reverse complement strand
GATGTTGGAGTGGTGCTCCATGATCGAGAGCACGATCTCGTCGCCCTCGCCGATGTTCGCACCGAAGCTGTCGGCGACGAGGTTGATGGCCGCGGTGGCGTTGCGGGTGAAGACGATCTCGTCCTGGCTGCCGGCGTTGAGGAAGCGCTGCACCAGCCCGCGCGCGTCCTCGTACTTAGAGGTCGAGAGGTTGGACAGGAAATGCAGGCCGCGATGCACGTTCGCGTACTCGAAGCGATAGACGTGATCCATCGCCTCGATCACCTGGCGCGGCTTCTGCGCGGAGGCCGCGTTGTCGAGATAGACGAGCGGCTTGCCGTAGACGTCGCGATAGAGGATCGGGAAATCGGCGCGGATGCGTTCCACGTCGTAGGCTTCGCCGACGCCCGCGGGTGCGGTCGGCCGCGCCGGCGTCCGCTGCAGCTCCTTGGTGTCGTGGGGCCTCATTGCCATCATGCCCTCGCAGCCGGCGGCAGATCGTCGAGCCACTTGCGCGCCAGCACCGCCAGCGCCTCGCGCACGTCCTCGCGCTCGACCTTCGCGATCGCCTCTCCAATAAACGATTCGATCAGCAGCGCGCGCGCCTCCTGCTCCGGGATGCCGCGCGACTGGCAATAGAACAGCAAATCTTGGTCGAGGTCGGCGCTGGTCGAGCCGTGTCCGCAGACCACGTCGTCCGCAAAGATCTCGAGCTCGGGCTTTGAATCAAACTCGGCATAAGGCGACAGCATGAGCACCTTCGCCATCTGCTTGCCGTCTGTCTTCTGCGCATCGGGCCGCACGATAACCTTGCCCCGGAAGATGCCGCGGCCCTCGTCCGCGAGCACGCCCTTGAACAGCTCTCGGCTCGTGCAGCCCGCGACCGCGTGATCGACGACGAGCGTCGTGTCGATGTGTTCGTGGCCCTGCGCCAGGAAGGCGCCGGAGAGATCGACCTGACCCCCTTGGCCCTTGAAGGTGAGCGCGAGCTGGTTGCGGGCCAGCGTCACGCCGGAGGTGAACTGGAAGCCACGATAGTCGGCTCTCTCGCCGATGCCGACCAGCCAATTGGCGAGATGCGTCGCACGGCCGGTGCCCAGCACGCACTTCACGTGCGTGGCCTGCGCGTCCTTGGCGAGATCGATCTCGGTGAGCGTGCTCGCCTGCGCGTCGGTAGCGGCTCCAGGCATCGTGACGAACGCCTCGATGATCGTCGCGTGCGCATGGGCACCCACCGCGACGACGTTGCGCGTAGCGACGAAACGCGGCTCCGGGCTCGCGCTGACGTTGACGATCAGGAGCGGCTTCTCGAGCTTGGCCTTGTCCGCAATGGCGATGACCACGCCGTCGGTGACGTAGGCGGTGTTCAGCGCCACGATCGGCTCGTTGTCGGCGCCGTCGATCTCTAACAGCCGGTCCGACGTCGCGTCGGCCTCATCCGCAAGGGCGCTGCTGAGCGACATCGTGGCGAGGCCCGACACGCTATGGGTGTCCGAGAGCGCTTCGGCATAGAACCCATCGACGAAGACAACCCGCATCGCTTCGAGCTTCGCAAGCGGACCCAGCACCTTGTCGAGCTGCTTTGCCGAAACGGGCGTGGAAACGACCACGCTCGGCGGCAGAGCGTCCTTCATCAGGTTGCGCAGGTCGGTGTACTTCCACGCCTCGATGCGCCGGTGCGGCAGACCCAGCGCGCTGAAGCGGCCAATGGCCTCCTCGCGGCGCTTCAGCGCGGCCGCGCCGCCCGGCAGCTTGTCGGCGATTGCCGCGAAGGTCTCGGTCAGCGCCTGCTCCGCCTTGGTCTTCAACACCGCTACGTTCATCTCGCGCCTCCCCAGCGCTTCACTTACGCGCGCGTGCGCGCCGGCCGGCAGCTCCACTTTCGTAGCGGACTGCATTTCCTCGCCGATCGGCAGTGTCGCCTTGATGCTCACGCGGCCTTCCCCTGGTATTCGGTATAGCCCGAGGTCTCGAGCTCCTGCGCCAGCTCCGGGCCGCCCGATTTCTCGATGCGCCCGTCGATCATGACGTGCACTTTATCGGGCACGATGTAGTCCAGCAGTCGCTGGTAGTGGGTGATGACCAGCATCGAGCGGTCCTTCGCCCGCATGGCATTGACGCCGTCGGCGACGGTGCGCAGCGCGTCGATGTCGAGGCCGCTATCGGTCTCGTCGAGCACGCAGAGCGCCGGCTCGAGCACCTCCATCTGCAGAATCTCGGAGCGCTTCTTCTCGCCGCCCGAGAAGCCGACGTTCACCGGCCGCTTCAGCATCTCCATGTCGATGTTGAGCCGCGAAGCCTTATCCTTGACGAACTTCAGGAACTCGGGCGTCGAAAGCTCCGCCTGCCCGCGCGCCTTGCGCACAGCATTTGCCGCGGTGCGCAGGAACGTGAGGCCGGCGACGCCGGGGATCTCCATCGGATACTGGAAGGCTAAGAACACGCCCTTTGCGGCGCGCTCCTCCGGCTCCATCTCGAGCAGGCTCTCTCCGTTCCAGCGGATGTCGCCGTCGGTGACCTCGTAGTCCTCGCGGCCGGCGAGCACGTAGGCGAGCGTCGACTTGCCCGAGCCGTTGGGGCCCATGATCGCGTGCACTTCCCCCTTGGGAAGCGTCAGCGAGAGACCTTTGAGGATCTCGCGCTCCTCGTCCGCGATCTTCACGTGCAGGTTCTTGATCTCGAGCATTCCGTTACTCCGCTAATCCGATTGGCGGGCGCCGATCCCGCGAATTCTCTTTCACTCGCGCCCGCCCCAGCGCCACTTCCACTCGCCGTCGGTTTTCGCCCGGACGAACCTGAGGAACAGCAGCGCCCAGAGGGCAACCACCACCATCCAGATCGCGAGACCGCCCGTCGATACGGCGCCATTCCGCGCGGCGATCACGGCCCAGATGAGCGAAAGCAGGACGACGATATACGCGAACGCAGCCGCCCAACCCTTCCAGCTCGTGGGCGTGGCGCCATAGCCGTAGCGCTTGGGCTTGGGCTTGGGCT
>CAXMLT010000610.1:0-2657 GCA_964194245.1 uncultured Hyphomicrobium sp. | reverse complement strand
GACGCCGTGCATCGGGCCGGTGCTGGCGACCGTGCTCGCGCTCGCCGCCAACGAGGCTAGCCTCGTGACGGGCGTGAAACTCCTTTTCGTGTACTCCCTGGGGCTCGGCATCCCGTTCATCCTCGCTGCTGTCGCGATGCGGCCGTTCCTCTCCTTCATGCAGCGCTTCCGTCGCCACCTCGACAAGGTCGAGAAGGTTATGGGCGTGGTGCTCATCGTGACGGGGCTGCTGTTCCTGACGGGCTCCATCAACGGGTTCGGGAGCTGGATGCTCGACGCCTTTCCCGGCTTGGGCAAAATCGAGCAGATGGTAACGTCCAAAGATCTCGGGACCGAGATCATGCAACGCGGCACCGGCCGCTAAGTGTCCCGCATGGCCCCATCATGACTCAGGACGCCGCCACGCGCGTGCCGGCCGCGCTGACCATCGCCGGATCGGACCCCTCCGGGGGGGCCGGCATCCAGGCCGACCTCAAGACCTTCACCGTGCTCGGCGTCTATGGTGCAAGCGTGCTGACCGCCCTCACCGCCCAGAGCACGCGCGGCGTCGCCGGCATCCTCGCCGTGCCGCCGGCGTTCGTGACATTGCAGATCGCGACGCTTGCCGATGATCTCACCGTCCGCGCGGTCAAGACGGGCATGCTCAACGACCGCGCTACCGTCATCGCGGTCGCCGAGGCCATCCGGCAGTACGAACTGCACCCGCTGGTCGTCGATCCCGTCATGGTGGCGACGAGCGGGGATATGCTGCTCGAGCCGGCCGCGGTCGACGCGGTGCGCGCCGAGCTTGTGCCGCTCGCAGACGTGCTGACACCAAACCTGGCGGAGGCGGCGCGCCTCCTCGATTGTCCCGTGGCAACGAACGAGGCGGAAATGGAAGCGCAAGCACGGGCGCTGCTCGAGTTGGGCGCCAAGGCCGTCGTGCTGAAGGGCGGCCATGGCGAAGGCGCTGAGGCCGTCGACATCTTTGTGCAGCGCGGAGGAGAACCGCTGCGACTGTCGCTCCCGCGCATCGACACGCGCAACACCCACGGCACCGGCTGCACCTTTGCCGCCGCGCTCACGGCCTATTTGGTGCGCGGCGAAACGATCGAGAGCGCAGTGCACGCGGCGAAAGCCTTCGTGCACAAGGCGTTGCAGTCGGGTGCACATCTCGTAGTCGGGCGCGGCCCCGGACCTGTTGATATTCTGTGCACGGTGCGTGCCCATAAGGAGGAATAATCGAGCATCCGTGGGGTGTTGCCCGTATGCATCGAGGGCCCGCGAAACGGCTTCTGCCCCCTTGCGACGCGGCCGATGTAATGCAAGAAAAATGGGCAACGCGGTGCTTTGGCATCGCAACGAGCTCCGGGGGGAGCGTCGGGCATCAGGCGATTAGGGGCGCCGCCCGACTTGGCTGAAGAACCGGTCCGGTCCATCCGGACCGGTTTCTTTTTGTGCGGTCTTCACCAGCTTTCCATCGAAGCGCTGACCCGCAGCCACCGCAGTTGGCTATTACTTCGCGACCGTCCAGACTCGGGGAGGCGGAGATAGCGATGCCCAGCGTGCGCTGGCCGGGCGCGGGCCCTGACCGGGCGACCGACGCCCAAGCCGTTTCCCTGGCCGTCCGCCTCTCCTGCTACTTCGGCGCGGTGTTCCTCGCCTACGGCGTGGTCGTGCCCTATTTTCCCGTTTGGTTGCACGCGCGCGGGCTCTCGCCGGTCGAGATTTCGACCGTCACCGCGGCGCCGCTGTTCGTGCGCGTCCTGTTCACGCCCACTGTGCTCCTGCTCGCGGACCGGCTGCAGAACTACCGCGCCGTCCTCATCGCCATGTCGTGGAGCGTTCTGGCGCTGGCCCTCGGGTTGAGCGCGGTCTCCGGCTTCTGGGCGATTCTGGCGCTGGGTGTCGCCTTTCTGCTCGCTCTCGGAACATGCTCGCCGCTCGTGGACACGTTTGCCGTTGCCGGCGTGCGCACCGCGGGCCTCGACTACGGACGCATGCGGCTCTGGGGCTCGATCACCTTCATCGCCGCGAACTTCGTCGGCGGCGTGCTCATCGAAGCTCTCGGCGGTGGCTTCGGCATCTGGTTGATCGCGTTTGCCGCGGCGCTCGCCGTTGTGGCAGCGCACATGCTCCCCCCGCCGCCGGGGCGCACGCCGACGCGTGCCGCGCTGTCGCTCGCTAACTGGCGCCGGTCGTTCCCGGTGCGGCTGCTGAGTTCGCGGCTGTTCCTGCTGTTCCTGGTGGCGATCGGATGCACGCATGGCGCACACGCGACCTTCTACACTTTCGGCGCTCTGCACTGGCAGGCGCAAGGCCTGTCGGCCGCGTGGGTCGGCGTGCTTTGGGCGATCGGGGTGACGGCTGAGGTCGTCCTGTTCGCGTTCTCGGCGCCCGTCGTGCGCCGCTTCAGCGCGGCGCAGCTCATTGTCGCCGGCGCCGGCGGCGCGCTCGTGCGCTGGACCGCCATGGCGTTCGATCCGCCGCTCGCGCTGCTCGTGCCGCTGCAGACGCTGCACGCGCTCACCTACAGTGCCGCGCATCTCGGCGCCATCCTGTTCATCACGCGCGCGGTGTCGCCCAAGGGGCAGGGAAGCGCACAGGCCTTCTATTCGGTGATTGCCGCCGGCGTCATTCTCGGCATCGTCGGCCTCATCTCGGGCGCTCTCTATGAG
>CAXMLT010000609.1:0-5745 GCA_964194245.1 uncultured Hyphomicrobium sp. | reverse complement strand
CCCGCCGCGATGACGACGACCCTGGCGATGAACTCGTTGCCGGCGTCGGTCTTGAGCCTGAAGCGGCCGTCGGGTAGCTTCTTCAGCTCCCCGACCTGCTGGCCGAAGTGAAACTGAGGATTGAACGGCTTGATCTGCTCCAGCAGCCGGTCGGTGATCTCCTGCCCGGTGACAATCGGCAACCCGGGAATGTCGTAGATCGGCTTGTCAGGATAGAGCTCCCCGCACTGGCCGCCGGGCTTATCGAGGATGTCGATGACGTGCGCCGTGACGTCGACCAACCCCAGCTCGAAAACGGCAAAGAGGCCGATAGGACCAGCGCCGATGATGACGGCATCCGTCTCGATCGGGCCGCCGGGCTGTGCGGCTTGCGCCTCTATGGTCATAGCAGTGCCTTGCCTTGGGCCGCGCGCATCTAGAACTGCTTTGCCGGAACGCGCACGACCAGCCCGTCGAGCTCGGGCTTCAGCTTGATCTGGCAGGAGAGCCGGCTCGCTTCGCGGACGTCGAAGGCGAAGTCGAGCATGTCCTCTTCCATCTGCGATGGAACGCCGGTTTTATCGCGCCATGCCTCGTCCACGTAAACGTGACACGTGGCGCAGGCGCAGGCGCCCCCGCATTCGGCCTCGATGCCCGGCACGCTGTTCAGCTTTGCCGCCTCCATGAGGGTCATCTCCGGCTCGCACTCGACCACCTGCTCGCTGTTGTCAGGCTGAATGAAGGTGATCTTGACCATGCGTGCGTGACGGCTCCCCTAGAGGCACGAATATTGGCGCTTTGGCGCGCCGGAGCGGGTTCGCTGCGGCTCGCCGATACTGTGCATCAATATTCGGCGCAAGCCCCGAATTCAAGGGCGCCGGTACCAGTACGAAGGTGCAGGCAATTGGGGAGGCCAAGCCGTTGAAACTAGGCCGCGGGATTGAACTCGGCGATGAAGGCGCTGGCTTCGCTCAGTGCGTGCGCCAAGTCCTGCACCGCGCTCTCGCAAGCGGAAGGGTCTTTGCGGCGGCTCAGCCCCTCGGCACGCTCCGCGATCCGCGCCACGGGCCACGCACCCACGGCACGAGCCGAACCCTTGAGGGTGTGCGCCGCGATCCTCCAATCCCGCTCCGTGATGGCTGATTTGAGCGCAGCAAGCGTGATCGGCGCCTGGGTGATGAAGAGGTCGAGTATCTCCAGCTCGAGGGCCGGATCGCCGAGCGTGAAGCGACGCAAATGCACAAGGTCGAGCGCTGGCTCAGATTGAGTTGCAGCTCCAGCCTCTTGCAGGCGGTAGACTTTGGCAGCGGCTTCCATGGTTCGACCTGGCGGGCTCCCGCGGGGGACTAGGTTTGAGCGCCGGCTTCCGGGGTGGAACCCTCACACACAGGATATAAGTGCCAGTAAATTGCACTTCCTCAAGTCGAGCATTAACCTTCGACCGAATCGTGGAAACTTGGATTCATGGCGGGTCCGGCGTGGAACCTTCGTTTTGCCCTAAAGTCTCGCCAAATCATTGACGGACGGGTGGATTTGCAGTTTTCGCAGTGTGCTTTCGAACTTGGCCCCTGAACCGGGCCAAATGTGCGGCTTCAATTGCTTTGAGGCGCGCGCGCCGAGAGCACGGCCGAAGGGGTGGCGGAAGTCCGCAAGAGCGGCTTCCCTGGGACGGGGCGAATGGCTCAAGACAAGAACAGCAAGCTCAGCGCCCGCGACGCCGAAGGCAAGCCAGAACCGACCCTGTCGCTTCCGAGCGGCGCTGCCGCTTCCGATAAGGCAAGCGAGCAATCCGGCACCGCCGAGCCGGCCCAGTCTCTTCTGCCGCCACCGCTCCCCGGTAAGAAAAGCTCCCGAACCGCAGCCAAATCGCCGACGACCCCGGCAACGCGTGGGGGCGGCATGGACATGAGCAAGCTAACCGCCCTCTCCGATGCACCGTCGCCGCCTCCGGAGCCCCCCGTTTTGACGGAGGACAAAGCTGCTCAGTCCACGCCTCCCACACCGCCGAGCCTGCCCGAGGCGCCCCCATCCGATAAGCTCGAAGTCCCGGCCGACGCCGAGGCGCCCCGGCCGCCGCGTCGCCGCGTCGCCCGCCGCCGCCCGGCCGGCCCTTCGCGCAACCGCATCGCCGCCAACGATGACGGCCCCAGCATCGGCGGCCTCATCTACGCGCTGCAGCAGAAGCCCTCGAACACCCCATTCAAGTTTGCTGCTACCGTCAGCACCATCTGGGCGGCCATAAGCATCGCCTTCGGCATCGTGGCGCTGCGCTCCGATGCGCCGGTGCTGGGCCTCATCGACCTCGTGTCCCGGCCGACGACGTTCTTCACGATCGCGGCCATCGTGCTGCCGATCAGCGTGCTGTGGCTGCTGGCTCTGCTGGCATGGCGCACGGAGGAGCTTCGCCTGCGCTCCTCGACGATGACCGAGGTGGCGATCCGCCTCGCCGAACCCGACCGGCTGGCAGAGCAATCGGCGGCCTCGCTCGGCCAGGCGGTCCGCCGCCAAGTCTCGTTTATGAACGACGCGATCTCGCGCGCGCTCGGCCGTGCCGGCGAACTCGAGGCGATGGTCCACAACGAGGTCACGCTGCTGGAGCGCTCCTATGAGGAGAACGAGCGCAAGATCCGCGGCCTGATCCAGGAGCTTTCCGGCGAGCGCCACGCACTCGTCAACACGAGCGACAGCATCACCGAATCCCTTCAGCGGCTGGGCGGCGAGATCCCGGTGCTGATGGACAAGCTCTCCGATCAGCAGGTGAAGCTTGCACAGATCATCTCCGGCGCCAGCGAGAACCTCACCTCGCTCGAGGGGTCGCTCGCAACGAGCGTCGGCAGCCTGGAGTCGGCCGTTGGCGGGCGCACCGAGCAGCTCCAGGTCATGCTCGAGACCTACACGTCCGCTCTCGCAGGCGCGCTCGACAGCCGCGCCGAGCAGTTGCAGGCAAACCTCGACGACCAGCTCCTGCAGCTCGATACCTCGCTCGTCAACCGCACCGAGAACCTGCAGACCGTCTTCGAGGAGTACGCGATCGCGCTCGACAGCGCTCTCGCCAACCGCGCCCAGGCGCTGGATCATCATCTCATCGAGCGCACGAAGTCGCTTGATGATGCCTTCGCCGAGCGGCTGCGCATGTTCGATGAATCGATCATGCGCTCCACCGCCGCCATCGATACCGCGGTGGTCGACAAGACTTACCACCTCACGAGCGCGCTCGACGCGCATGCTATCAGCTTCCGCGAGACCATCGGCAAGCAGGCGACCGACCTCGACGAGGCGTTGATGCACGGCATCAATTCCGTGCGCCGGGCGAGCGAGAACATCTCGCGTCAGTCCATGAAGGCCATGGAGGGCCTCGCGGGCCAGTCAGAGATGCTGAAAAACATCTCCGAGAACCTGCTCGGGCAGATCAGCGGCATCACCGGCCGCTTCGAGAACCAGGGGCAGTCGATCGTCAAGGCCGCCAACGCGCTGGAAACGGTCAACTTCAAGATCGACAAGACGCTGCAGAACCGCCACGCGGACCTCTCGCGCACGCTGGAGCAGCTTTCCGGCAAGGCCAGCGAGTTTGCCACCTTCGTCGAGGGCTACTCCACCTCCATCGAGGGGTCGCTATCAGAGGCCGACATCCGCGCCCGCACCGAGCTCGAGCGCATGCGCGTCAACACGACCGCCGCAAGCGAGCGGACGCTCGAAGACCTGCGCAACCGGCTATCGACGGTGTCGAGCGCCATGACGTCCGAACTCGGCACCATGACAAACCGCTTCGCCTCGACGTCCGAGGAGATGCGCCGGCACGCCTCGCGCGCCGCATCCGAGATCGCGGCCGAGCAGGGCCGCCTGCGCGAGCAGATGGAACGGCTGCCGATCGCGGCGCAGGAAAGTTCAGAGAGCATGCGGCGTGCCCTGCAGGACCAGATCAAGGCACTCGACCAGCTCTCCGCGCTCACCGCACGCACGGCCGCCCAGCGCGACGTTACCCAGCCCATGGGTGCGGACGTGCCTCCGCTTCCGCAGCGCCCCGGCAGCGGCCAGGAGACGGCCCGCTCGCTCACCTCGCTCTCGTCCACCATTGCGCAGGAGATGGGCGGCCGGCAGGAGCGTCCGCCGCGGGGCCCCGGCGGCCGTCCAGGCCCAGGATCCGACGGCCGCGAAGGCTGGTCGCTCGGCGATCTGCTGGCGCGCGCCTCAAGGGACGAGGACGGCGCAGCGCACGGCGGCGGCGGCGGCCAGACGGCGTTCAACCTCGATCTCGCGGCCATCGCACGCGCCCTCGACACTGCGACGTCGGCCGCCATTTGGACGCGCCTCAGGGCCGGCCAGCGCGGCGTGATGGTGCGCTCGATCTACAGCGAGCAGGGCCGCACATTGTTCGACGAGGTCGCCCATCGCTGCCGTGCCGAGCCGGAGCTCGGGCGTACCGTCGGCCGCTATCTCGCCGACTTCGAGCGGATCATCTCCGAATCCGATCTTAGAGATCCCTCGGGCCACACGACGCAGTCGCATCTCGTCTCCGACGCGGGCCGTGTATATCTTTTCCTCGCGCACGCTTACGGCCGCATCGCCTGAGGGCCGCCCAAGCCCTACGTCCCCAAGCCTTACGTCCAAGTCCCGGCACGCCAACGCCATGCCGCACGGTGAAACCCTGCTGATCGAGGTCGCCGGGGAGAGCTGGCCGCTCGCGAGCCCGTTCGTCATCGCCCGCGGGGCAAAGCTCGAAGCAAACGTCATCGTTGCGATCGTGTCGGACGGCCACTTAACCGGACGCGGCGAGGCCGTACCCTACGCGCGCTACGGCGAGACGATGGAGGCGAGCCTTGCGGCGCTGCGGGCGCTGCCGGCCCCGATTGACCGGTCGCGCCTGCCAGACCTGCTGCCGCCCGGAGCCGCGCGCAACGCGCTTGACTGCGCGCTTTGGGACCTCGAGGCCAAGCAGGCAGGAAAGCGCGCGTGGGCACTGGCCGGGCTCCCAGCCCCGCGACCCGCCCTTACCTGCTACACCTTGAGCCTCGCCGCACCCGAGGCCATGGCGGCAGCGGCACGCGCCGTCCCGCACCTGAAGCTCCTCAAGCTCAAGCTCGGCGGTACCGGCGACCCTGAGCGCATGGCAGCGGTAAGGGCGGCACGGCCGGATGCACGCCTCGTCGCCGATGCAAACGAGGCCTGGACGGCGGAGATGCTGGCGCCCTTCCTCGATGCGGCCGCGCGTTCAGGGTTCGAGCTGATCGAGCAGCCGCTGCCCGAGGGCGCAGACGAGATGCTCGCGCACGTTCCTCACCCCGTTCCGATCTGCGCGGACGAAAGCGCGCTCACCGGCGCCGACCTCGAGCGCCTCGCCTCCCGCTACGATGCCGTCAACATCAAGCTCGACAAGACCGGCGGCCTCACCGAAGCGCTCGCCATGGCGCGCGGCGCGAAGGCACGCGGGCTCAAGATCATGGTCGGGTCGATGGTGGCGACCTCGCTTGCCGCCGCCCCGGCGCTGCTGCTCGCCAATGATGCCGATTGGGTCGATCTCGACGGCCCGCTGCTGCTCGCGCGCGACCGCGAGCCTGGACTCGCGATCAAAGATGGCGTGATCAGCCCCCCGCCACCGGATTTGTGGGGCTAGGAACCGGCAGAAGCTCTTCCTCGCGCCACACCAGCCCGCCGCTCCATTCCTTCATGAGCAGGAGTCCGGCTGCCAGCCCAATAAGCGACACGGCCGCGGGCACGAGATAGACGCGGCCGCCGAGGGACTCATAGAGAGCGCCCGAGATGAGGCCG
>CAXMLT010000608.1:0-1714 GCA_964194245.1 uncultured Hyphomicrobium sp. | reverse complement strand
CCCGAAAATCGGCACCCTTGTTGGCCAGCGCGAAGCCACAAGAGTGCCTCAGCATGTGTGGCCAGACCCCGGCCGAGGCCCGCCCGCTCGCCTGCTTCACGCACGAGGTAGTTCACCGCTTGCCGCGTCAACGGCTGCCCGCGCTCTGAAAGGATGAGCCATGGCAGCTTGTCTTCGCGAGTGGCGAGATAGCGCTTTATCGCGCGGAGTTCGTCGCCGGCGAGTGGCTGTTCGGTTGAGAGCGAGTTCTTGGAACGGTCGACCGTGAGGCACCCTTGCTTGAGGTTGAGCGCGCTGAGCCGGATGGTGATCGCCTCGCTCACGCGCAAGCCGTGGCGATACATCAGCAGCAGGAGCGCGTGGTCACGCGGGCCGTGTCGCCCTTTCTTGGCCGCGTGCAAGAGCCGGTCTATCTCGTGAGGATCGAGGTAGTCTTTGGCCCGCTCGTGGGCGTCGGCCACTTCACTTTTTACCTTGCGCCGTTTGGGCGATGTCATTTCGCCCTCCAACTCGCTCGATGAATCCTCATTGCGCTATAGCACACTTTTTACAAGATGCGCTTTCTGTGACGAGTCGTAGGTTTTCCTTTTTGCGTAATCCGACGCGGGCGTGCGGACGTGGGAGCAAAACCGACGCGATGCCCGCGCGGAATGGGCGCGGGACGCTGGCGAGGTGTGCCGGCGAGGCAGCGTGGACCTGGTGCGGATGCCCTGTTTTCCTCCCAACGGGACTTCGACTTTCCTTTCGTAAGCCTCCTCGGCTGGCATTTGAATGGGTAGCGTCTCGGCTGAGAACACGCCCTTCGGATTGCGCTCAACTGCGTCAGCGCCATTTGCGCCAACGTGCGAACTGACAAGTAGCACCTACACCTAATGCCGCCACAATTTCATGATAACCGCGGTTTTCTACCGAAGCGCGGTGACCCCCCTCGCGTGCTCAAAGCATATTGCAGGAGGCCAAAATGGCGGGCGAGCATCCCCTAGATCGCAAATCCCGAGAGCAGCGCGACCAAGAGCTGGCGAAAGCAAAGTTGGAAGGCTTTGAGCGTCGTCGCAGTGAGGAGACGGAGGCGCTCGCGAGAGGCGATTGGCCGCGCGATCTCGCGGCGTTGGGTACGGCGGTCCAGCTCGGCAACGAAGCCCTTCAACGCGACCCGCGATGGAAGAACCAAAAGTATTCGTACAATAGCGAGCCGCAGAGCGGCGGCGACGTGGCGCGCGCGTATGTCCAGTTGCATGACAACGGAACGGCGCGCGCGGTGATCCTCGAAATCCGCGTCACCACGACGGGCGAGATCAAGACCTCGTTGCGCGGCGGCTCCAACGCGGGAAGCTACATGGTCGGGCAGATAAACGTCGCCACGTGGAACGAGCTTCTGGCGCGCTTGCACAACGAGCTTGACCGCTAGGGAGCACACAGATGCCGAAGGCATATGCCGACGTGGACATGTATGAGGCGGAGATCGAAGAACGCAACGCCACGCTCCGGTCGATAGTCGAGGAGTCAAAATGGCTGGTCGATCTCTGCGCCCTCCTTGCGCTCGCCATCGCGAGCAACGTGTTGCTTTTCGTCGTATTGGGCCGCGCCATACAACATGGCGGCCTGACGATTCGGCTCGCGTTCGGGCTGCTAGTCATAGCGATTTTGGTATGGAAGCTGTGGAACCCCGCTTGGACAGCGGTCAACACCGTTAGCGGTGCACCGCTGACACCTT
>CAXMLT010000607.1:0-5548 GCA_964194245.1 uncultured Hyphomicrobium sp. | reverse complement strand
GTACAACGCACTGTCCGAGGCTGGCGCGGCGGAGGAACCGCCTTCGGAGGGCTTCCTCGTCTCCATCCAGCCCGAGCACGGCGGCTCGCAGCTCTGGCTGCGGGATGACGTCTCCGGCGATCCCGAGCGGCTGATCCAGTTCGTGAAGCTCTGCGCTGCGGAGTTCGGTCTCAACGGCCGTTGGGGCTTTCAGTACGCCAACACATGCTCGCGGCCGCGGCTCAATGCCTTCGGCGGCGGCGCGCACATCCTCAATCTCGAAACCGGCGAGACGGTCGGATGGATCGACACCGACGGCTGGCTCGCCACCGGTTTGGACGGAGGTGATACCGATGCCTGAAATCATCGAAACCATCGTCTATCGTCTCGACGAACTCTCCGACGCGGCGAAGGACGCCGCGCGCGGATGGTATCGCGAAGGCGGCTTCGATCATGACTGGTTCGAGTTCGTCTATGACGACTTCGAACGCACCTGCACGATCCTGGGCATCAGCCTCAGGACCCGCCCTGTCAGGCTGTTCGGCGGCGGCACCCGCTCGAAACCCTGCATCTGGTTTTCGGGCTTCTGGAGCCAGGGGGACGGGGCCTGCTTCGAGGGCGACTACAGATATGTGAGATCCGCCGCCCGCTGCATCCGGGCCTATGCACCAACGGATACCGCGCTTCACCGGATCGCCGACACCCTCCAGGCCGTTCAGCGGCGCAACTTCTACCAGCTCCGAGGGATGGTGACCCATCGGGGGCGTTACTATCACGAGCATTGCATGGCCATCGCGGTCGATCGCGACAGCTCCACGGGTCAGGACATGACCACCGATGCAGAAGATGCCATCGCGCAAGCGCTCCGCGATCTGGCCCGCTGGCTCTACCGCCAGCTCCAACGGGAATACGAGCACCTGACCTCGGACGAGGCCGTCGACGAGGCGCTTGCGGCGAACGGCTACACCTTCACCGAAGCGGGCCGGCGCTTCGGCTGAAGCAGCCAGGCGTACGTCTCATGAGAGGCAGAGAAGGGCCGGGACGGGTTTGAGCCCGGACGGTCGAGAGAGAGCGCCCACGGGCTCGTCCTGTTCCCGCTCTCCTCGAGGTCTTCCCCATGCACGATCGTCCCGCACTATGCGCGCAAGAACATATGTCGGCATCTCATCTGTCACGCGCCGACCGAACCGCCGCACTGCTCGGCGCCGCCCGATCCATCCTCCCCCATCTCGAAGCCGGCCGACATGTGGACGCCACCCTGCTTCGTGAAGCGATGGAAGCGAGCTTCAACGCGTCCGACGCTGCCGGAGCTTGGGATTGGAAGCTGGCCTATGATACTTGCGAGGCAGCGACCGTTCTTTTCATCCGCAAATACGGCAAAGCGCTTTTGCACAAAGCCGGCTCTGCGGCCGATGCGCTGCCGCTGATCGCGAAAGTCGCCGGCCTGCTTCCCACGCACACGCGCCGCTCGATCGACAGCGAGACGTTCCAGCAGTTCTCGACCCCCATCCCGCTCGGACTCATCGCGGCGACCGCCGCCGCCATCCTGCCCTCCGACCACGTGCTCGAGCCTTCGGCAGGGACCGGCCTGCTCGCGATCCTGTCGGAGATCGCGGGCGCGACTTTGATCCTCAACGAACTGGCGGACACCCGGGCCAGCCTCCTCTCATCGCTCTTTCCGACCGTGCCCGTGACGCGCTTCGACGCGGCCCAAATAGACGATTACCTCGACCCGGCCGCAGTGCCGACCGTCGTGCTGATGAACCCGCCATTCTCGGCGCTGGCGAACGTCTCCGGGCGCGTCGGTGACGCAGCGCTGCGACACGTTGCGTCCGCGCTTACCCGCCTCGCCGAAGGTGGTCGCTTGGTGGCCATCACCGGCGCCAATGTCAGCCCGGAGCATCCCGCCTGGCGCGAGGCGTTCATTCGCCTGCAGGAGCGCGGGCGCGTCGTGTTCACCGCGAGCATCGACGGTGCCGTCTATGCCAAGCACGGCACCGCCATCGACACGCGGCTCACCGTCTTCGACAAACTGCCGGCGGACGATCCAGCCCGGTTTCCGGCATCACCGGGAATCGCACCCGACGCGCGCACACTCATGGATTGGGTTACGGAACTGGTTCCGCCGCGGCTCCCGCTGGCGGACTCTTTCGCCCTGCCCACGACGTCGCCGATGACGTCGAAGCGGGTTGCCCGTCCGATTGCGCGCGGTCCCGCGAATTCAGCTCTCAGATCCTCGCTCGACGAGCCCAGTTACGTGGATCTCGCCTATGAGACCCTCGACTGGCAGCCGGCCGAGGGCGGTCGCCTGACCGACGCCATCTACGAGGAATACGCACTTCAGACGATCCGCATTCCCGGCTCTCAGGCGCATCCGACCAAGCTCGTGCAATCGGCGGCCATGGCGTCGGTCGCGCCGCCCAAGCCGAGTTATCGCCCGCGCCTGCCCGAACGGCTCATCATCGAGGGCGTCCTGTCGGACGCGCAGCTCGAAACCGTGATCTATGCTGGCGAGGCGCACACGGGCTTCCTCAGCGGCGCCTGGACCGTTGACGCGACATTCGATCTCGTCTCCGCGGCAGCCGATGATGCGGCATCCGCCGTCCGCTTCCGGCGCGGTTTCATGCTGGGCGACGGCACGGGCGCGGGCAAGGGGCGCCAGTCCGCCGCCATCATCCTCGACAACTGGCTGCGCGGACGGCGCAAGGCCCTCTGGATCTCGAAGTCCGACAAGCTGATCGAGGACGCGCAGCGCGACTGGTCGGCGCTCGGCATGGAGCGCCTGCTCGTGACGCCGCTCTCTCGCTTCCCGCAAGGACGGCCGATCACCCTGCCGGAAGGCATCCTATTCACCACCTACGCCACGCTACGGTCCGATGAGAAAGGCGAGAAGGTTTCGCGCGTCCGGCAGATCGTCGATTGGTTGGGCTCCGATTTCGACGGAGTGATCATCTTCGACGAGAGCCATGCCATGCAGAACGCCGGCGGCGGCAAGGGAGAACGAGGCGACGTCGCACCCTCGCAGCAGGGCCGTGCAGGCTTGCGCCTCCAGCACGCCCTCCCCGACGCCCGCATCGTCTATGTCTCGGCGACAGGCGCCACCACCGTCCACAATCTCGCCTATGCCCAGCGCCTCGGCCTGTGGGGCGGCGAGGACTTCCCCTTCGCCACAAGGGCCGAATTCGTCGCTGCCATCGAGGCCGGCGGCGTCGCGGCGATGGAGGTGCTGGCCCGCGATCTTCGCGCCCTCGGCCTCTATACTGCGAGGTCGCTGTCCTATGACGGCGTCGAGTACGAGCTGGTCGAGCACGCGCTCACCGATGAGCAACGCCGCATCTATAACGCCTATGCGGGCGCATTCTCGATCATCCACAACAACCTCGATGCCGCGATGCGCGCGGCGAACATCACCAGCGAAACCAAGACGCTCAACGCCCGCGCCAAATCAGCCGCCCGTTCTGCCTTCGAAAGCACCAAGCAGCGCTTCTTCGGGCACCTGCTGACCTCGATGAAGACCCCGACGCTGATCCGCTCGATCCAGCGCGATCTTGATGAGGGGCACGCGGCCGTCGTCCAGATCGTCTCCACCGGTGAGGCGCTGATGGAGCGGCGACTGGCCGAGGTGCCGACACAGGAATGGAACGACGTGCGCGTCGACATCACGCGGCGCGAATATGTCCTTTCTTACCTTCAGCACTCCTTCCCGGTGCAGCTCTATGAGCCGTTCACCGACGCGGAAGGCAATCTTTCCTCGCGGCCCGTGACGCGCGATGGCCAGCCCGTCGAAAGCCGCGAAGCGGTCGCCCGGCGTGACCGGCTGATCGAGAAACTCGCAAGCCTTCCGCCGGTGCCTGGCGCGCTTGATCAGATCGTCCAGCGCTTCGGAACCGACATGGTGGCCGAAGTCACCGGGCGCGCGCGGCGCATCATCCGCAAAGGTGATCGGTTCATCGTCGAGAACCGTCCCGGCTCAGCCAACCTCGCCGAGACTTCCGCCTTCATGGATGACGCCAAGCGCATCCTGGTGTTCAGCGACGCAGGGGGAACCGGGCGCAGCTACCACGCCGACCTCACCGCGCGGAACCAGCGCCTTCGCGTCCACTATCTCCTCGAACCGGGCTGGAAAGCTGACGCCGCCATCCAGGGCCTCGGCCGCACCAACCGCACCAACCAGGCGCAGCCGCCGCTGTTTCGTCCGATCGCGACCGACGTGAAGGCCGAGAAGCGCTTCCTGTCGACCATCGCCCGCCGGCTCGACACCCTTGGGGCGATCACACGCGGCCAGCGCCAGACCGGCGGACAGGGCCTCTTCAGACCCGAGGACAATCTCGAAAGCCCCCACGCGCGCGACGCGCTGCGCCAGCTCTACCTGCTGATCGTCCGCGGCAAAGTGGAAGGTTGCCCGCTCCAGCTCTTCGAGAGCGCGACCGGCCTCAGCCTGATCGATGAGACCGGCATCCGCGACGAGCTGCCGCCGATCACGACCTTTCTCAATCGGTTGCTGGCGCTGACGATCGACCTCCAGGGCGTATTGTTCACCGCCTTCGAGCAGCTTCTCAATGCCCGGATTGCGGGAGCATTGGCCAGCGGCACTTATGACATCGGGCTGGAGACGCTGAAGGCTGAGAGCTTCGTCGTCACCGACCGGCACACCATCTATACGCACCCGGCCACCGGCGCCGAGACCCGATTGCTGACGATCACGCAGCGCGAGCGCAATCAGCCCCTGTCGCTCGATCAGGCGTTTGAGCTTCTGGCCGACCCGCGGGCAGCCTTGCTCATCAACGAGCGATCCGCCCGGGCGGCGGTGCAGGTGCCAGCCCCGAGCATCATGCTGGATGATGGCGAGATAGAACGCCGGGTGCGCTTGCTCCGGCCGATGGAACACCACCATGCATCGCTGGCGGCGATGGCCGAGAGCCATTGGCGGGTGGCCGATCATGATGTCTTCGCGGCTGCGTGGCAGCACGAACTGGCGCAGATCCCGGAGTTCACCGACAGCTCGATCCATATCGTCGCCGGATTGCTGCTTCCGATCTGGAAACGTCTCCCGGACGAGTCCACGCGCGTCTATCGCCTGCAGACGGACGGCGGCGAACGCATCATCGGTCGGCGCGTCTCACCAGCGTGGGCGGCCAACGCAATCGCGACCGGCGCGCCGACGCTGACACCTGCCGATGCTTTCGCAGCCCTGGTGGCAGGCGGCACGGTCCTCGATCTGGCCGAAGGCCTCCAGCTTCACCGCGCGCGGGTGATGGGCGTCCACCGCGTCGAACTGTCGGGGTTCTCCGACACGATGCGCGATCGCCTGCGGTCCTACGGACTGTTCCACGAGATCATCTCCTGGAAGCTGCGCATGTTCATTCCCACCGACGCGACCGGCGTGGCCGTCCTCGCCAAGGTGATGGAGCGCTATCCAGTCACGCGGATCTCCGAACGGGAGGCCGCATGATGGCCGGGTTCGACGCATCCGATCTGGCAGCCCGCCTTGCTGGGCAGGCCGAAGCCGTGTGCCGGCACTATCTGTCCAACGGCACTAGGCAGGGAGGCTACTGGCTCGTCGGCGACG
>CAXMLT010000606.1:0-2820 GCA_964194245.1 uncultured Hyphomicrobium sp. | reverse complement strand
GAGATGTGTATAAGAGACGGGCTCCCCGGGGGAGCCGGTGTTCGTGGGCTTGCCGGGCCGTGCGCGGGAAGGCGAGGGTGTGCTGCTTTCGGTCGTGCTCGATGCGCAGCGTGCGCAATCGTTCCTGCTCGTCCTTGATGCGATGAGCCTTGCTGAGATCGCAAAGGCGGAATGCCCCCATCACATACCCTTCGGCTTCCACGGCAACTATTTCCCTGCTTGAGGGCGAGCGGGGGTCCCTGGCCACCGCGGATGCGACTCCGTATTTGCCACTCGAGCCGTTGACACGCGTCCGACAAACGAAGCGAATAGACGAGCCCAGAGACCGTCTTCCGCCACCCCCAACCAACCATCCGGAGCTGACCATGCGGACACCATCGCTATGCGGCGCCGCCGCTCTTGCCCTTGCGCTCTTTGCCGCCCCGATTGTCGCGGGCGCGGAAGAGGCGCAGCCGGAAGACCTCGTCAACGCCTTGAATGGCGTGTTCGGGGCGCATGCGGGCAAGCGCGCGGCGCACACCAAGGGCATCTGCCTCAAAGGCAATTTCTCACGGACGGCCGAGGCGCCCTCGCTCACCAAGGCGCTGAATTTCGCCGGGCCTGTCCCGGTCGTAGCCCGCTTCTCGCTCGGCGGCGGCAACCCCGCCGCATCGGATGCACAAAAGGACAACGTACGGGGCCTCGCCATCCACTTCGAGCTCGGCAACGGCAACACCACCGATCTGCTCGGGATCTCGGCGCCCATGTTCGTCGCCAAGACGCCGGAGCAGTTCGTGGAGCTGCTCAAGGCGGTGGCGCCGGGTCCCGACGGCAAGCAGGATGCCGACAAGATCACGGCCTACTTCAAGGCGAATCCGAACAGCACGCATCAGGCTGCTTGGCTCAACGGGCGCCCGATACCGGCGAGCTACGCAACCGCCGACTACTACGGTGTGCACGCCTTCACGCTCACCAACGCCAAGGGCGACAAGCACATCATCAAGTGGAAGTTCGTGCCGGTGAAGAGCGAGCCGGGCTTGACCGATGACGAGGCCAAAGGGAAGGGCGATGACTTCTACGCGGGCGAGTTGAAGGACCGCCTCGCCAAGGGACCCGCTCAGTTCGACCTCTACGCCATCCTCGGTGAGCCGGGCGACAATGAGGATGATCCCTCGACCGACTGGCCCGAGGGCCGCAAGGAAGTGAAGATGGGAACGCTTTCGATCTCCGCGGAAGAGCCGGATGCGACCTGCGATGCCGGCATCTTCGATCCCAACAATCTCGCCGACGGCATCGAGGCGCCGAAGAACGACAAGATCCTGCCCATGCGCTCCCTCGACTACGCGGTGTCGTTCGGGCGGCGGCAGACCAACTGAGCCGCTAGTACCCGAAGTAGCGCAGGGTAAGCCCGAGCCCGACCAACGCCAGGCCGATCCATATGGCGACGATGACAAGTGCTGCCGTGCGGCTTGTGGGCCGCTCGGCTGCCTCGGTTGCCGCGGCTCGGTGCTCGGCAAGCACGTCGGCCGGGATCAACCGCACCGCCAGCAGGATGCCGAGCGGCACGATGATCAGGTCGTCGAGATAGCCGATGACCGGGATGAAGTCCGGGATGAGGTCGATGGGCGAGAGCGCGTAGGCGGCGACGGCGAGCGCCACCGCCTTGGCGTACCACGGCACGCGCGGATCGCGCGCTGCCAGGTAGAGCGCATGCACGTCGCGCTTGATGCCGCGTGCCCAGTCGCGCAACCGCTGCAGCATGCCTCAGAACGACCTCCGCCCGGCCGCGACGGGTGCACGGCCGGGCGGATGCTGTCAACCGATCCGGCGGTCGACCTTCCCGCAGCTTGTCAGGTAGCCTTTATCCGACCGCCTTGGGGATGAACTTCAAGGCGACGCCGTTCATGCAGTAGCGCAGGCCTGTGGGTGGTGGTCCGTCGTTGAACACGTGCCCGAGGTGCCCGCCGCAGCGCCTGCAGTGCACTTCCGTGCGCGTCATGAAGAAGCTCGTGTCGCTCGTGGTGCCGACAGCGTTGTCGAGCGGCTTGAAGAAGCTCGGCCAGCCGGTGCCGCTGTGGAACTTGGTGTCGGACGAGAACAGCGGCAGGTCACAACCGGCGCAGTCGTAGGTGCCGGCGACGTAGGTCTTGTCGAGCGGGCTCGTGAAGGCACGCTCGGTGCCCTCCTCGCGCAGCACGCGGAACTGCTCCGGTGTCAGAATCTTGCGCCACTCCTCGGGCGTCTTGGTGATCTCGAAGGGCTTGGCGGTCGTGGTGGCCATCGTCTCCTCGTTTGCCTCTGTTCTGGCTGCCCGCAGGCCTGCCGCGGCGGCCACGAGGCCGGCGCCGGCAAGGCCGAAATTGCGACGGGTGAGCATGGGTTTCTCCAATGTCACGATATCTTGGTGGTCCTGCCTCTAGATACGGCCGGGCGGGCAGAGCGTTACAGCGCGCAGGCATCTTGCCGCTTCACGAATTTGTGGCCTAGCCGACGATCAGCACGGCCCGGTCGAGTGCGATCTCGGCTTCGCTCATGCGGCAGCGGAAGGCCATCGCTTCGACGCCGGCCTCGCTCGCCACTCGAAACGCCGCCGCATATCCGGGATCGAGATCGGCCGCGAGCGAGAAGCGTTTCGCATCCGTGCGCTGGATCAGGAACACCATGACGGCCCGATGGCCTTCGGCCGCCATGGCCGCGAGCTCGCGCAGGTGCTTGGCGCCGCGTTCGGTCACGCAGTCGGGAAACTCGGCGAGCCCGGCTTGCCGCATCAGATGCACGTTCTTGACCTCGACATAGCAACGCCCCTTGCGCGCGTCATCGAGCAGGATGTCGATGCGGCTC
>CAXMLT010000605.1:0-6719 GCA_964194245.1 uncultured Hyphomicrobium sp. | reverse complement strand
CCGTAGGGCTTTGTGGTGACGAAGGGATCGAACATTTGCTCCTTCAGGTGATCGGGAACGCCCGGCCCGTTGTCCTCGATCTGGATCATCAGCGGCAGGCTGATGCGGGTGTCCGCACCCTGCATCGACAGGCGGACACCCGGCCGAAACGAGGTCTGCATGACGATGCGGCCCTGCTGCTTGTTTTCACCGATCGCCTCCGCCGCGTTCTTGGCGAGGTTCAAAAAGGCCTGCACAAGCTTGTCGCGATTGCCGGGAACGTGCGGCAACGAAGGATCGTAGTCCTCGGTGATGCGGATGCCGCGCGCAAAGCCCGTCTCCGAGATCCGACGCACGTGCTCGAGCACGTCGTGGATGTTGACGGGCTCCTTCGCGAGCGGACGCTCGTCGCCGAACACTTCCATACGGTCGACGAGATTGCGGATGCGGTCGGTCTCAGAGCAGATGAGCTGGGTCAACGCGCGGTCGGCGTCCGACAGGCCGGATTCGAGAAGCTGGGCGGCGCCGCGGATGCCCGAGAGCGGGTTCTTGATCTCGTGCGCGAGCACGGAGGCAAGGCCCGAGGCGGAGCGTGCGGCAGCGCGATGCGTGAGCTGCCGCTCGATCATCTGCGCCATGTTGCGTTGTTGCAGCATCAGCACGACGAGGCCGGGCTGATCGGCGAACGGGCCGGCGTAGACATCGACGAGCCGCGGGGCGGGAAACTTCTGGCCCGCAACCTCGACGCTGTATTCGTTGACGGTCGAGCCTCCCCGGCGCACCTGATCCACCAGCGCCAGGAGCGGGGAGCCGAAGGCGAGCAGATCGTCGAGGCGCACGCGCTTTAAGAGCGCGATGCCGGTCGAGAGGAAGGCTTCGGCCGCGGCGTTCGCGTAGACGATGCGGTTCTCGACCGCCAGCACGAGGATCGGATGCGGGAGGGCGCCGAGCAGCAGATCGTGCTCGACCGGACGACGCGCGGGAGCCGCAGCGCGGGCGGTGGCGATCTTGCTCATGCTGCGGCCTCGCAGCTATCCGCGTAGAAGTGCGCGAGCCCCTGCAGCACGTGCGGCGCGCTCTCGTCGGTGCACAGGCGCCTGCGCCAGGCTTTTACCGTCTCCGCCGCGCGACCGCTCTTTTCCAGGTACCAGCCGATGTGCTTCCGCGCGTTGCGCAAGCCGAGCCCCGTGCCGTAGTGCGACAGCATGCTTTCGACGTGCTCGCGCGCGATGCGGCCCTGCACCTCGAGCGAGGGTGGAGCCGGCATGCGACCGGACGCGAGATAGGTTGCGACGTGGCCCGGCAGCCATGGCGCGCCATAGGCGCCGCGGCCGATCATGATGCCGGATGCACCGGATGCGTCCAGTGCCTCGCGCGCGTCATCGGCCGTGCCGATGTCGCCATTGACGATGACGGGGATGGCAACCGCGCTCGTCACTTCTTTCACGGCGGTCCAATCGGCGCGACCCTTGAAGAACTGACAGCGCGTGCGCCCATGCACGGTGATGAGCTGCACACCCGCCGCCTCGGCACGCTGCGCCAGCGCGGCGGCGTTGCGGCTCTTGTCGTCCCAGCCAAGCCGCATCTTGAGCGTCACGGGGACGCGGACGGCGCGCACCACCGCGGCGATGAGGCTCAGCGCATGATCGAGATCGCGCATGAGGGCGCTGCCCGAGAGCTTCCCCGTCACCTCGCGCGCGGGGCAGCCCATGTTGATATCGACGACGTCGGCGCCGAGCCCTTCCGCGATGCGGGCACCCTCCTCCATCCAGCGGCTCTCGCGCCCGACGAGCTGGATGACGAATGGCTTGAGGTCCGCGCCGGAAGCACGCCGCACCACATCGGCGCGCTGGCGCACGAGCTCCTCGCACGCCACCATTTCAGACACGACGAGGCCCGCCCCAAGCCGGTGCGCCAGTCGGCGAAACGGGAGGTCGGTCACGCCCGTCATGGGGGCGAGGAATACAGCGTTCGGCACGGGAAGACGGCCGATCTTGAGGGCGGCAGTAGCGAACATTCTTACGGGGATCTCCCGAGAATTGCCTATGAAATAGGCAACATGAGAAGGTGCCCTTGATTTGGGCAGTTTAGGGGTAAGCCATTTATTTCGCAAGCGCGAACAATGCGCGTCCACATTGCTCACGGCGCCGCAGCCGTCTAAGCAAAGCGGGGCTTTTTCCCTCGGCATTGAGCGCCAAATGGCAACGACGGTAGCGGTGATTGTGGCGGGCGGCCGGGGCGAGCGGCTGCAGGGCCCGAGCGATATTCCGAAGCAGTATCTCCCACTTGCTGGCGCGCCGGTGCTCGCCCATTCGCTGCGAGTTCTGGCCAATCACCCCCAGATCGAACGGACCCAAGTCGTGATCAACCCGAGCGACCGGGACCGCTACGAGGCGGCGGCGGGGCCGTTTGCCGCACGCCTCGCGGGCCCCGTCTCCGGAGGACCGACGCGGCAGGAGTCCGTCCGTCACGGTCTCGAGGCGCTGGAGGTCCTGGCGCCGAAGCGTGTGCTGATCCACGACGCCGCCCGCCCCTTCCTGACCGCCGACCTCGTGACGCGCCTCCTGGCCGCGCTCGACGACCACCAGGGCGCCATCGCGGCCGAGCCAGTCGCCGACACCCTGAAACGCGCCGGCGCGGATGGCCTCGTCGCCGAGACGGTCGACCGCGCCAATCTGTGGCGCGCGCAGACGCCGCAAGCCTTTCGCTTCGCCGATATTCTCTCCGCGCACCGTAACGCTGCCGCGGCGGGGAAGGAGGACTTCACGGACGATGCGGGGCTCGCCGAGTGGGCCGGGCTCCCCGTTCAACTCGTGCCGAGCTCGGGCAACAACATGAAGCTGACGACGCGCGAGGACTTCACGCTGGCCGAGCGGCTGCTGGGCGGAACCCCGCCCCTGCTCGAGCCGCGCATCGGCAGCGGCTTTGACGTGCACGCCTTCGCGCCCGGCGATCACGTCTGGCTGTGCGGGATCAGCGTCCCACACACTCAGCGGCTCGAGGGCCACTCGGACGCGGATGTCGCTCTGCACGCCCTCACCGATGCGATCCTCGGGGCCATCGGCGACGGCGACATCGGGGAGCACTTTCCCCCGAGCGACGCGGCTTGGCGCGGCGCGCCCTCGCGTATCTTCTTGGAGGACGCGCTGCACCGCGTGCAGGCGCTGGGCGGCCGCATCGCCAACGTCGACGTGACGATCCTGTGCGAGGCACCAAAGATTGCGCCGCACCGAGAGGCCATGCGGCGGTCGATCGCGTTAATGTTGCAGATCGATCTCAACCGGGTCGGCGTGAAGGCCACGACCATGGAGGGCCTCGGCTTCGTCGGCCGTCGCGAAGGGATCGCCGCCCTCGCCAACGCGCTGGTTCTGTTGCCCGCTTGAGCTTCGCCCTAGCCGCTTGAGTTTTCCCCCGTCCAAGACTCGTTGACCCCTGCGACAGAATCGCGGCATCAAGTGATGGGGGTTGTATCACCACAAACTGCAGCAAGGCGGGGGCCGACATGAACGTCATGACACACACGCTCGAGCGAAAGCCGGCGGAGAGCGCCAGCATCGCCGACATTGCCGAGATGACTGCGGGTTCTTGCGTCGCGACGCGCGTGCGCCAACTGTCGCGCATCGTGACGCGCGTCTACGACGACGCCATGCGTCCCTTGGGCATCACGGCGAGCCAATACACACTGCTCGCGCAGCTCGCTGCGCGCGACGCCATCACTGCGGTCGAGATCGGGCACGAGCTCGACATCGAGAAGTCGACGCTCTCGCGCAACCTGAAGCGTTTGCTCGCGCTGGGTCACATCAACATGGATCCGCCAGCGGGGCGACGTGGACGTGGCCTGCATCTCACCGGCAAGGGTCAGACCGTGCTGAAGGATGCCTTCCCGGTTTGGCAGGATGCGCAGAAGCGCACGGTCTCCGCCATGGGCGCGGAGAGCCGCAACATGCTCGACAGCCTGCTGCACGAGGCCGAGAAGCTCGCGCCGATTTGACGCCTGCGCCGGCCTGCAAGACAGTGCGACCGCATCGTCGGCCCCCGGTTGATTGTCTTGCGGCATGAGCGCGCTGTTCCCTGTTGACCTCGTCCACGACGCCGAGGCGCTGCTCGCGGAGCTGAAGCGCCTCGGTTTTCGTTTGGCGACGGTCGAGAGCTGCACCGGCGGCCTGCTGGCCGGGCTGCTGACCGAGGTCCCCGGCGCGTCCGTCGTCGTCGAGCGCGGCTTCGTCACCTATTCCAACGCCTCCAAATCCGATCTTGCCGGCGTCGATCCAGCGCTCATCGATGCGCACGGCGCCGTCAGCGCGGAGGTCGCGCGTGCCATGGCCGAGGGCGTCCTCGCGCGCGCGCCTGTCGACCTCGCCATTGCCGTGACGGGCATCGCCGGGCCGGATGGCGGATCGCCCGAGAAGCCGGTGGGACTCGTCTATCTGGCGGTCGCGAGCAAGTCTGGAGGCACGCTGGTGCGCGAATGCCGCTTCGGAAGCGTCGGCCGTACGGCGATCCGCCTCGCTAGCGTCCGGAGCGCGATGGAGCTGGCGCGGCAGGCCGTCTCAGCGACAGCTCGGCATTAGGCGTTTACCGGATCGCGCCGTATGCTTTGGCATGCGCATCCGTCCGCTCACGGCCTGCCTAGCCTTCCTTGCCGCTTGGACGCCCGCGCTCGCCGCTGACGTATCGGTCCACGACATGACCACGTCGCTCTATCACGCAGACGCAGCCCACCCCGCCGATTTCAGCCACCGCAATCTGCGCGAGCTCGACATGAGCGGGCTCAACTTCAAGGGCGCCAAGCTTGCCGGCAGCGATCTCTTCGGTGCCGATCTCTCGGGCGCGGACCTCTCGAAGGTGGACTTGAGCGCCGCGCGTCTCGACCGCGTCGTGATCATCGGCGCGCGCTTCGACGGAGCCAACCTCGCCGGCGCGAGCCTGTTGCGTCCCTCCAACTTCTCGACGCTCGCAGCCTTGCCGAGCGAGGCCGCAAGCTTCGCCAATGCGGATTTGCGCGGCGCAAAGATTTTCGGCCGCTTCACCCGCGCCAATTTCAGGGGCGCCAACCTCGAGGGCGCCACGCTTGCTCCGTTCGGGCGGACCGGATTCATCGAGCACCTGTGGCGCACCGATCTCTTGGGCGCCGATCTCTCGCAGGCGACGCTCACCGGAGCCGATCTGACCTACACGCTGCTGGCGTTCTCCAACCTGCGCGGCGCCAACCTATCGGGTGCTATCCTTAAGCGGGCCGACCTCTCGGGTGCGGACCTCACAGGCGCCGACCTGACGGGCGCAGATCTCACGGACGCCGACCTCGAGGGCGCCGTTCTCAAGAACGTGCGCGGGCTCGACACCGCGGCGCTTGCGCGTGCGCGCAACGCCGGGAAGGTCATCCGCTAGTCCATTTTTGCTGCCGCGACGCGAGCGGGCGCGTCATAGAGCGCACGCGCGCGCGCCTCGAAGGCGGCGGTGTATTTGCGCACCGCCTTGTCGAACACTGCTCCCATGAGCAGCGCCAGCACGCGCGAGGAGAACGCGTAATCGATGAAGAAGTCGATGTGCGATCCGCCGTCGGGAGCGTCGCGGAAGCGCCAGCGGTTGTCGAGGTGGCTAAACGGCCCGTCGAGATAGGCGACGTGGATCTCGCCCTCGTCGGGGCGCAACGTAACGCGGCTCGTGAAGGATTCACGGATGGCGCGGTAGCCCACCGTCATCGTCGCGACAAGCACGGTCTCGTCGCCATTCGCCTCGCGCGAGCGCACGACGAGCCCCTCGCACAGCGGCAGGAACTGCGGATAGCGCTCGACGTCGGCCACCACGTCGAACATCTGCGTTGTCGTGAAGGGAACGCGGCGGGTCGTCTCGAAGCTCGGCAAGGTGTGGCGCTTCCTCGATGGCTGGATCTAGCGGCGCAACGCAGAGCGCGCCTCGCGCAGCCGCGCGAAGTCCTCGGCCGCATGGTAGGACGAGCGCGTCAGCGGGCTTGCCGCGACAAGCGCGAAGCCCTTGGCAACCGCGATGCTGCGCAAGGCCTCGAACTCTTCCGGCGGCACGAAGCGCTTCACCTCCGCGTGGCGCGGGCTGGGGCGCAGGTATTGGCCGATCGTCAGGAAGTCGACGCCGGCTGAGCGCTGGTCGTCCATGACTTGCATGACCTCCTCGCGCGTCTCGCCGAGTCCGACCATGATGCCCGACTTGGTGAAGATGCCCGGATCGAGCTCCTTGGCGCGCTGCAAGAGCCGCAGCGAGTGGAAGTAGCGCGCGCCGGGGCGGATCGAGAGATAGAGACGCGGTACCGTCTCGAGGTTGTGGTTGAAGACGTCGGGGCGAGCGCCGACGACCAGCTCGAGCGCGCCGTCCTTGCGCAGGAAGTCGGGCGTGAGCACCTCGACAGTTGCGTCAGGCGTGCTCGAGCGCACGGCGACGATCACGCGGGCGAAGTGCGCGGCCCCTCCGTCCGCCAGGTCGTCGCGATCGACGGAGGTGATGACGACATGCTCGAGCTTCAGCTCACGCACAGCCGCGGCGACGTTATCGGGCTCGGCCGGGTCGAGCGCGCGCGGCTTTCCGGTGCGCACGTTGCAGAAGGCACAGGCGCGCGTGCAGGTGTCGCCCATGATCATCATGGTGGCGTGGCGCTGGGTCCAGCACTCCGTGACGTTGGGGCAGGCCGCCTCTTCGCACACCGTGGTGAGACCGTGCTCGCGCAACACGCGACGGGTCTCGCCGTATTGGGGCTGTCTCTTATACAC
>CAXMLT010000604.1:0-1794 GCA_964194245.1 uncultured Hyphomicrobium sp. | reverse complement strand
GAGCCGCTCTACAATTTCGACAACGTTAGGGAGGCGATCGAAGTCGCCGCCGACGGCGAAGGGCTCTCGGTCTCCAAGCGCCGCATCACGCTGTCGACCTCCGGTGTGGCCCCCGAAATCGAGCGCTGGGGCGCGGAGTCTGGCACCATGCTCGCGATCTCGCTGCACGCCTCGCGCGATGAGCTGCGCGACGAGCTCGTGCCCATCAACCGCAAGTATCCGATCGCGGAGCTGATGCAGGCCTGCCGCGACTACCCGGGCCTGTCGAACGCGCGCCGCATCACTTTCGAGTACGTGATGCTGAAGGGAATCAACGACAGCCTCGCCGACGCACGCGCGCTTGTGCGTCTCGTTGCCGGCATCCCAGCGAAGATCAACCTCATCCCGTTCAATCCGTGGCCCGGCGCGCCGTATGAGTGCTCCGACTGGGAGCAGATCGAGCGCTTCGCCGAGATCGTCAACAAGGCGGGCTATGCAAGCCCCGTACGCACGCCGCGCGGCCGCGACATCAGCGCCGCCTGCGGGCAGCTCCGATCGGCAAGCGTTAAGCTGAAAGCGTCCGAGCGTGCCAACGCTCGCGCCGCGGCTGTCGCCGACGGTAGCGGAGGCTAGCGCACCCCGTGTTGCTGAGGATCGTCGGCCGCATCATCGTCGTTGCGTTCGCATTCTTTCTCGCGACGCTTGCCGCCGGCTTCGTGTTGTTCACGCTCGGGCTCGAGCGCGTCACGGGGGAGTTGCACCGGCTGGGCCCGGACAACGACACCATTTCAACCTCGCTCTCGATGATGGACCAGGGTCTCGCGCTCGTCGCCGGCGTCTCGATCATCCCGGCGCTGCTCGTGATCTTTACCGGCGAGATCGCCCGCATCCGCTCGCTGGTCTACTACGTGGCCGGTGGTGGCCTCGCGCTGGCGGCCGTCCCGCTACTCGCCCGCGTCCAGCAGTCGGGAGGCTTTGTCATGCCCGAACACGCCGTGTGGCAGGTGTTCGCCACCGCGGGCTTCGCCGGCGGTTTGGTCTATTGGCTGATCGCCGGCCGCAACGCGTGAAGGCCGCCCGTTAGGCAGGCTTCAGGTTTTCCATTGAGACGGGCTCGGGTTAGCTTGTAGTCTCGATAGTTGGAACGCTCCGTTTCTCCAGTGGGTGCAAGCATGATCGGCGGGTTCTTCCGCGTCGTTTTCGGCTTCATCGTGGCGTGCCTCGTGGCGGGTGCGGCAACCGTCGCCTTCGTCGTCACGCCGGCCGATATCGCTACGTTGCCTGCCGAGCTGCGCCCCGATCGCTTGAGCAGCGCCGGCACGCTGTCGCTGCTCGCGGCTACGCATTCGGCCATCTTCGCGGCGCCCTTCGCGTTCTTCGCCCTCGTCATCGGCGAGTGGCGCTGCATCCGCTCGTGGGTCTACTACGCCGCCGTCGGCATCCTGATCGCGTTCGCCGGCTTCGGCGCCGAATACCTGAACGAGGTCGGCCAGCCCTCGATCGTCAACAGCTACGCGATGCGCGCCTATCTCGCCGTGGGTTTCCTGGGCGGCATTGCCTACTGGCTCGCTGCGGGGAGGCGGACAGGGGGCAAGCGCGGGGATGAGCGGGCGGCGCGCCGCCGACGCCTCGCTCCCGACCCGACGGGTGGGGAGACCACCGCCGCGACGTGAGTGGCGCGGCGCTTTTGCCCATCGATTTACGGAATTCTCAGCCGGTTCGGCTAATTCGTGTTGTTGCAGCGCACCTAAGAGCTTAGTGTTGCGCGGTATGCGGCATTTCGTCCGCCGCCGATGAACGAGCCGCTGCCTCCGG
>CAXMLT010000603.1:0-3896 GCA_964194245.1 uncultured Hyphomicrobium sp. | reverse complement strand
GGCCAGCGCCAGCGCATCGCGATCGCGCGGGCCATGGTGCTGAAGCCGAAGTTCGTGATGCTGGATGAGCCGACGAGCGCGCTCGACATGTCGGTGCAGGCGCAGATCGTCGATCTCCTGCGCGACCTGCAGAAGAAGCGCGACCTCGCCTACCTCTTCATCAGCCACGATCTCAAGGTCATCCGCGCGCTGAGCAACCATGTGATCGTCATGCGCAACGGCAAAGCGGTCGAGGAGGGCACGGCGCAGGAGATCTTCGCCCGTCCGAAAGAGGACTATACGCGCGCGTTGCTCGCGGCCGCGCTCAACCTTAAAGTCGTCGATACCGGCGCCGTCGCCATCTAGCGGAGACATCGCATCATGGCTGAAGCCTCCCCGCTGCTCACGCTCTATCACGCCTCGCCGTCCCGCTCGTCCATCGTCCACTGGATGCTGGAGGAGTTGGGCGAGCCCTATAAGCTCGAGGTCCTGAACCTAAGGCCGGGCGACCAGCGCCAGCCCGCCTACCTCGCCATCAATCCGATGGGCAAGGTGCCGACGCTCAAGGACGGCGACGTCGTCGTGAGCGAGGTCGCCGCCATCTGCTGCTATCTCGCCGACGCCTACCCGAAGGCGAGGCTCGCGCCGCCGATCGGAGACAAGCGCCGCGGCGACTATCTCAAGTGGCTGTTCTATGGACCGAGCTGCCTCGAGCCCGCGATGATCGACAAGGCGCTCAACCGTCCGCCGGCACCGAGATCGACCGCCGGCTGGGCCGACTACGACACCGTGATCGAGGTGTTGCGCTCTGCCGTCGGCGCCCGCGAATATCTTCTCGGAGAGCAATTCACCGCGGCCGATATCGTCATCGGCTCGGGGCTTCGCTGGGGCATGCTGTTCAAGATGTTTCCCGAGCTTCCCGAGTTCGTCACCTACGTCGATCGCTTAAAGGCGCGTCCCGCCATGCAGCGGCAGCTCGCGAAGGACGAGGAGCTCGCCAAGCAGGAGTCCGCCTGAGGAAATCGGTACATTCCGCTTGAAAGTCCACGTCGTTGCGTCATCGTGGCCGCGACCCTCACCCATCTGGACGACATGCTCCCCGACGACGTCTTCCGCTCCCGTCTGCAGTCGACGATCATGGCGCTGTGCTACTGGGCGCCATCGATCGCGGATGCCGCGCATATCGAGGAAGCTGAGACCGGCAACTACTGGAAGATCAAAGTCGCGCCGACGCTGCAGCAGGCCTGCCCGTTCGAGCTGATCCTGCATTTCGACCAGCGCTACGATCTCGCGGTCGCGGATGAGAGCTACGAAAGCCTCCCCATCGAGTCGTTCGATATCTTTGTGCCGTTCGTCGAAGCCATCGCCGACGGCAACATTGTGCAGCGCCGCTGGGTCAGCCGGCTTACGGGGCTGGAGCGCTCCGTCGAGACACTTGTCACGCTGCCGGGCGGAGGCATCTGGCGGGAAGCACGCGGCGAGCCGCACCTGATGCCCTCGCTCGAGGACGACGGGACGGAGCTGCGCGAGCGTCGCTTCCTGCCCTACCGGCGCTAGGCCCTCATTCAGGCACTCAGACCTGGAAGCCGCTTGATCGCTCCGATCTCCGCGCCGAGCTTGACGATGCGCTCCATCGCTTCGGGGAGCGTCTCTGCGGTGACCGCCATGTGATGGGCATTGGCGTGCACGAGCGTCATGCTGTCGGCCATGATGCCGACGTGCCCCTTCCAGAACACGAGGTCACCGCGGCGCAAGCCCTCGGCCACGTCGGCTACCGGGACGTCGCGCCCGAGCTCCGCCTGCTGCATGTCGGTGTCGCGCGGGGCCGCGATCCCCACCGCCTCCAGCGCGATCTGCACGAGGCCGGAGCAGTCGAGGCCGAGCCGCGTACGTCCTCCCCATAGGTACGGCGTCCCGATCAGGCGCTCGGCGATCTCGACGAAGTCCTGCGCGTGGCGCCCGATCTCGATCACGTGGCGCGAGACGACGTAGCCGCCGCCTTCGAGCGCGCAGAAACGCTCGTCGCGATCGGTGACGCTCAGCTCGGCGTTGAGGCTCAAGTGCATGAGCGGAGGCGATTTGATGTCGGGCAGCGCGTATATGAAGGTGCCGAGCGCCCGCACGCGATGGGTCGGCGCGAGGATCTCGCGCGAGAGCGCGTCGAGCGGCACGTAGCCAACGTACTTGTCGCGCTGGAGCTGCACCCAGCCCCATCCGTCGCGCTCGTCGTAGACGGTGACGAGCTCGCCGAACAGCGCCTCCGTCTCGAAGCCGTTCGACGGCACCGGCCGGCTGCGCAGCGGCACGGCCGCGCGGGCGACCTGGGCCGGAAGGCCCGACACGTAGTTCGGCGCGCTCACTTTGCCGTAGAGGCTCTTGGCCGCCAGATCGGGACGGAAGACGTTGCGCCGCGGATCGAGCGCCGGGGCCGCCGTCTTCGCTTCGCCCGCTCCTTCGCTCATCGGGCGCACTCCTTCTTCAGCATGGCAAACACAGCCCGTGCCGCCTGCGGCTCGCCGCCCTTGGGTCCGAGCGGCGTCGCCGACGGCCGCCATCCGTAAATGTCGAAGTGGGCGAAACGACGTGCGCGCTTGACGAAGCGCTTGAGAAACAGGGTGGCGATGATGGACCCGGCGAACGGCGCATCCCAGACGTTGTTCATGTCGGCAACGCTGCTCTCGAGCTTCGCGTCATATCCGGCCCAGAGCGGCAGCCGCCAGACCGGATCGCCGATCTTGACGGAGCTCGCCATGAGCTCGGCGGCGAAGGCGTCGTCGTCACTAAAGAAGGGCGGCACGTCGGGCCCGAGCGCGACGCGGGCGGCGCCGGTGAGCGTCGCAAAAACGAGCATGCTGTCGGGCCCTTCCTCGTCGGCGAGCGCGATGGCGTCGGCAAGGACGAGCCGGCCTTCCGCATCGGTGTTGCCGACCTCGACCGTGTGGCCGGCGCGCGATTGCAGCACGTCACCCGGGCGGAAGGCATTCCCAGCAACGCTATTCTCGGCTGCGGGAATGAGGATGCGCAGGCGCACGTCGAGCTTCTGGCCCATGATCATATGGCCGAGCGTCAGAGCGGCCGCCGCGCCACCCATGTCCTTCTTCATCAGCAGCATCCCGCTCGCCGGCTTCAAATCGAGGCCGCCCGTATCAAAGCAGATACCCTTGCCGACGAGCGTGACGGTTGCAGCGCCCTCACGCCCCCAAACGATGTCGATGAGGCGGGGCGCGCGCGGGCTCGCACGCCCGACCGCGTGGATTAGGGGAAAGTTCTGCGCGAGCAGATCGTCGCCTTCGATGACCGTTACGGTAGCGCCATGGCGCGCAGCAAGCGCACGCGCGGCCGCCTCGAGCTCCGCCGGTCCCATGTCGGAGGCCGGCGTGTTGATGAGGTCGCGCCCCTGCCAGACCGCATAGACGGTATTGACGACGGCCGCGCGGTCGACGCCGGAGGGGATACGGAGCTGCGCGGGGCTCGCTCCATCCGTGCTCTTGTAGCGTCCGAAGCGATAAGCACCGAGGCCCCACGCGATGGTAGCAAGCGTCGGATCGCTCACCTTCCCTTCGAGCCGGTAGGCGCCTGCCGGCAGCGCTTGCGCGAGCTGACCCAGCAACAGCTCCGCGGGACCGCTCGGCTCGGCCGCCGCCCCGGCATCGCCGACGCCCAGAAGCACACCGGCGAGCTTTCCCTCGGCCGAGGGGACAAGCATCTGCTGCTTCGCCGCCCCTTTGAAACCGGCCGCCGTAACCCAACTCCGCTGGGCAGCATCGAGCGGGATCGTCTCGAGCGATGATCCCTTTTCCGCAAGCCAGATCGGGATCTCCGACGGTGCGGCATCGTCGGCCACGAACACATCGGCGACGGTCAATGCATTGGCCATGAAGTCTCGCCCAGTCCTTGCTACTAAGTCCTTGCTACTA
>CAXMLT010000602.1:0-1656 GCA_964194245.1 uncultured Hyphomicrobium sp. | reverse complement strand
GGATTGCCGATGGCGATGGCGATCTGGCCGGCGCGCACGTGCTTGGAGTTGGCGAGCCTCGCTGCGGGCAAGGTCTCGCCCGTCTCGCCTCGCAGCACAGCCAAGTCGGTGTCGGCATCGCGGCCGAGCACGCGCGCGGTGAACTTGTGGCCGTCGGCGAGCGAGACGGAGATCGCCTTCGCCTGCTCGATGACGTGGTTGTTCGTCAGGATGAGCGCGTCGGGCGAGATGACCACGCCCGAGCCGGTGCCGGACGCCTGGCGGCCGTTGCGCACGCCCGCAATCTCGACGTGAACGACGGCGGGTGCCACCGCATCGACGGCGTCGACGACGGCGCGCGAATAGGAATCGAGCAGAACCTCGTCGGATGGGCCGGTGCCGAGCTGGTGCGCCGAGCCATGGCCGGGGCCCGCTCCGGCAAGGCCTTCTCCCAAGAAACCCAGAACGTTGCGCATCTAATTCCCCTTCTCCCCGAGAACGTGCGCCGGGGAACGGCGTCGGCCTGATATGGGGACGCTATGGTTAAAGCGGGAGGAGGGGCTGCGCGGCGGCCTACCGCCAGGAGATCTCGAAGGGGGAGAACCGCAAGCTGCCCGGGGCGGCGGGCGGTTGGCGCACGTAGCCGATGTCGGCCAGCACGCCGATGATGCCGTCGTCCTTGTTCTTGCGCAGCTCGATGCCTGTGTCCTCGGCCATGAGGTCCCCGTCGGCCCACAGGCGGACGATGCCGTCGGCCGCACCGGGGGTGTTGAGCACGACTTCCTGCTGCACGCGCACCCAGCGGCCGGGCTCGAGCGGAAAGCCGCTCAGGTTTACGGCGCGGAAGTCGAGGCCCGCGGGCGCGACGGAGAGCACGCCCTTGCCGTCCTCCGTCCACTCCAGCCGCACCGAAAAGCGATCGGCATTCTCCGACTTGGTCGGCGGCGGCGTGCCTCCGATGACGGCGGGGAGTACGCCGCCCCCTTCGTTGAAGGAAAATTTCTCCGGGACAAAGACGCTGTAATCGAGGCATGCCGCTGTCGCAGCTTTCATGCCGAGCGGCGTCCAGCGGAAATCGATGCCGTTGGTGTTGCGCTCCGATTGGGCAAGCTCGCTCGGCACGGGCACGAGCTTGACCTCGAGCGCCGTCCCAGGCGCCTGATCGACGGTGACGACCTTGCTGTTGTCGAGGACGCCCCATTCGCCGACGCCAGCGCGGCCCTGCAGCTCGATCGGCGACAGCGGAGCCCCGGCGGATGTGGCCAGCGAGAACCGCGTCGGCGCCGGATAGCGCGCGCGGCAGGGCTCCTTGCGCTCGGTCTGGAAGAAAGACCAGGCGACGTAGCCGACGGCGGTCACGCCGATCAGCACGCCGACGGCGTTGAAGATCAGATTGTACGCCGCTCGATTGCTCACGTGCTTCTCGCCGTTGTCCGCGACGGGCGCCCACCCTTCTGATCGCTTGCTTAGTCCCTAGACCGTTAATTTCTGTAGGCGGCCGATTGGATAGCGGGCGGTTAAGCGCATGGCGGCCGGCAGCGTGCCTCCGTCATGCACAGGAAAATGCCGGCGCTGGGTCTGCGCGGCGCCTCGGCAAATGCCGAATGCCCTACAATCCGGGCTTCCGTCGACAGAGCCTTTTTTTGCGCCGCGGAGTGCGTTACACGGGTTGCGGGG
>CAXMLT010000601.1:0-11167 GCA_964194245.1 uncultured Hyphomicrobium sp. | reverse complement strand
CGGTGGATCTCGTCGATGAACAGCACGTCGCGGTCTTCGAGGTTGGTCAGAAGCGCCGCGAGGTCGCCCGCCTTGGCGATGACCGGACCCGAAGTGGAGCGGAAGCCGACACCGAGCTCCCGGGCCATAATCTGCGCGAGCGTCGTCTTGCCGAGGCCCGGCGGTCCGGCGAACAGCACATGATCGAGCGGCTCGTTGCGATCGCGCGCAGCCTTGATGAAGATGCTGAGGTTGGCGCGTGCCTGCTCCTGGCCGATGAACTCGGCGAGCGACCGCGGCCTGAGCGAGGTCTCAGTGGCGTCAGCGTCGCGCTTGGCTGAGGTGACGAGCCGGTCGGTCATGGTTTGTTCACTTGCCGCTGTTTGGCGCCCTCGTCAAGGCGATGCCGCAACCGGCGCACTCATTTGAGCATCGCGGCGACGCGGCCGGCGGGCAGCGCGAGCAGCCACGTCCATTGCCCGGCGGCCGAGCCCCACACATAAGCGACGGGGATCGACAGCGCGAAAACGAGCGCGACCAGAAGCGGCTTCACCAGGCCCTGGCGCCGCTCCGAAGCCGGGATGTCCGCCTCCATCAGCCCGGGATCGCGACGCGCATAGCCCCAGATGGCGCCAAGCAGCGCGCTCGTTGAGAACAGCACCGCGGCGTAAAGCATGGTCGGCGGCGGCGTCGCGTGCTGGCTCATAACGCTCGTTACAAATGGGATGAGCCCAATCATCAGCAGGAAAAGCAGGTTCAGCCACATCATGACGCCATCGACGCGGGCGATGAATGAGAATTGATTGTGATGCGCCATCCACAAAAGACCGATGACCAGGAAGCTCAGCACGTAGCACCAGAGTTGGTGCGAGGAGGCAGCAAGCACGCCCGGCAGCTCCGCGTCGGTCACGCCCGCGGGCAGCTTGAGGTCGAGCACGAGCAGCGTGATGGCAACCGCCATCACCGCATCCGTGAAGGCGACGAGGCGATCGGAGGGATAGGTCGTGCGGTCGCCGCCGCTCTGGTCCATGTCGAAGCCGCCGCCCGTCGTTCCAGGATCGTTGCTGGTTGAGCTGCTTTGCGCGCTCCGTCAAGCTGAGCGCCGCACCAAATGCTGCAGCGCGAAAGAAAGCCATGCGTCTGAAGGTGCCTCCAAACGCTTCCCAGGCATGCCTCGAAGGGGTACCCTCGGCTTGGGGGCCCCGAGGACAGAAAGCATAGCATGCTCAGGATCATCGCGGCCGCGTGCGTTGTCATCGCACTCCCGGCTTCACTGCAGGCGAGCGAAGTTTGCGTTGCCTGTGAGGCTCCCGCGGCAACCTACCGCTGCTCGCTCGATCGCACGTCGATGGATGCACGGGTGAAGCTCGGCGACTCTGCGGAACGGAAGGTGTGCGAGAAGGTGCTGTCGCGGCTCGGGCCGCACGGCGCGTGCAAGATGGTCAATACGACGCCTTGCAACGGCACGACCAAGTCGATCACGCTCGCAGACTATCAGCGCGCGCTAACGGACAGCAGCGAGCACACCTACCAGCCGAGCGTTCTCGAGAAGGCCCAGAGCGGCATGAGTAAGACCTGGGATTGCGTGTCCTCGCTGTTCACGAACTGCTGATCCGGCTGGCCAATCCTCGCAAGGCCGCTTTTCGTGCCTACATTCCGGCAACGGCTTCAGCTTGAGGGTTCAGCATGCGCGCGCGCACGGTTGTTCGTTCGTTGTTCGGCTCCGCCATCTTGGCTCTCGCAGTTCTCGCTCTCGGACCGACGAGCGTTCCCGTCTCCGCCCGCAGCGCCCAACAGGACACGCAGGCCTTCGACGAAGCCTGGCGCATTGTGCGCGACAAGTTTTACGACCGTAACCTGAAGGGCCTCGATTGGGAGGCAGTCGGCAACCGGCACCGCGCCGACTACGAGAACGCCAAGACGGACGCAGAACGCTCCGCCGCCATCAACGCCATGCTGGCCGAGCTCGGCGCCTCGCACACCCACCACTACACGCGCGACGAGACGGCCTATTACGAGCTCGCCGACATCTTCTCCTACAAGCTGCGCCGGGAGATCCCAAAATATTTCTCCGGCGACAAGGTCGCCTATTCCGGCATCGGCATGTTCACCAAGCAGATCGACGGCAAGACCTTCATCAGTGCGGTGTTCCCCGGATTGCCGGCGGACAAGGCCGGGCTCCTGCTCGGCGACGAGCTCATCTCCGCCGACGGGGCGCCGTTCGAGCCGGTCGCTTCGTTCCGCAATAAGGCGGCAAAGACGGTCGCTCTGAAGGTGCGTCGGAAGGCCGACGGGCCGCTGATCGACGTTGCCGTCGAGCCCAAGCAGATCGAGCCCGCCGAGACGTTCGAGGATGCGCTCAAGAACAGCGCGCGCATCATCGAAGCCAACGGCCGCCGCATCGGCTACGTGCGCATCTGGTCCTACGCCGACAATGACTACCAGAGGGCGCTCGAGGATGTGCTGAGCGACGGCAAGCTCAAGGACGCCGACGCGCTCGTTTGGGACTTGCGCGGCGGCTGGGGCGGCGCGCAGCCGCATTACCTCAACGTGTTCAACCCGTACGGGCCGACGATGACTCTCACGGGCCGCGACGGCGAGGCGCACGTCGTCAACTACCGGTGGAGGAAGCCCGTCGCGCTTTTGATCGACAACGGCACGCGCAGCGGCAAGGAGGTGCTCGCCTACGGCTTCAAGAAGAACGGGTATGGACCCGTGATCGGCGAGCGCAGCGCCGGCGCTCTGCTGGCCGCAACCGCGTTCCTCCTATCCGACGGCAGCCTCTTGATCCTCGCGGTGGAGGACGCCTCCGTCGAAGGCGAACGGCTCGAGGGCAAGGGCGTGGGACCAACGATCCCGGTGCCGTTCGACATCCGCTACGCGGCCGGCAAGGACCCGCAGCTCGACAAGGCGATCGAGGTTCTCGCCGGCGGCGCTTGACGCAGACGCCGCTTACGTCGGCACGCTCCGCACCTTCAGCTCGACGACGGTGACGTTACCCGTCGGACTTTCCGAGGTGTCGTCGGTCATCGGGCGCAGCCCGTATGCAGAGTCCTCGCTGCCGACCAGCATCTTCGGCGCCTGCGCCTTTCCGTCCGCGGAGGCAGAGAGCTCGCCGACGTAGCTTTGCTCCAACAGCCCCGGTTTCATTTCGCGCTCGTCGGGCCCCACGACGAGCCAGATCAGCACGAGCTTGCCGTCGAGCTCGGTGTGCGTGCCGACCTTTTTGATCTGGCCCGAGTACATTTCCTCGGCACCCGTGCCGGTGGGCTTGAACGAGCACACCATGTCGCGCTGCTGGCTGGGCGGCGTGGCGGCCTCCTCGCCGCTTTCGGCGAGCGTGCAGGTAAGCGTTCCGATGTTGGCTTGGGACGCCGCAAGCGCGGGGCAGGAGAGTGCACAGACAAGTGCGCAAAGAAGCCACTTCATGACGACACCTCCGTTTCTAGCGGTTGGTCGTCAGTGGAGAACGCCGGGGGCTGTGAATGGTTGCGGCGGTGAGGGGCGGCGGCGGTGCGGGCGCTTAGCGCGCCAGCTCTTTTAGGCCGCGGCGGATGAGCTTCGCCGTCTCGGCGTCCTCGCCCAGCTCCTTCATGGCGATAGCGATCGCGCTCGAAGCCTGCACCGGCGGATAGCCGAGGTTGGTCAGCGCCGACATCGCCTCGGCGGCGGCGTTCCCGCGCGGCGGTGACGTCATGCCGAGCGCTGCGCCCGCCGGCAGGTTGAGGCCCGCGACCGACAGCGCCGGCGCCTTGTCCTTCAGCTCGGCAACGATCCGCTGCGCAAGCTTCTTGCCGATGCCGGGAGCCTCCTCGACGCTCGCCCAATCGGCAAGCGCGATGGCGTTGGCGAGATCCTGCGGCGACAGCGTACCGAGCAAAGCAAGCGCTACCTTGGCGCCGACGCCCTGCACGGTCTGCAGCGTCCGGAACCAGCTCCGCTCCACCTCGCTGTCGAACCCGAACAGGCGGATCGCATCCTCGCGCACGTGCGTGTCGATGGTGAGGCTGACCTCCTCGCCGGTCTTGAGGTTGCGCAGTGTGCGCGACGAGGCCTGCACCTCGTAGCCGACGCCGTTGACGTCGACGATGAGGAAGCTCTCGCCGATGGCGTCGACCTTGCCCCTGAGCTTGCCGATCATTGTTGCCTACTGCCTACTGGCCATTTCCACGCGCACCCGCGTCGCCCGATGGTTGGCGTGGCAGATGGCGATGGCGAGCGCGTCCGCCTCATCCGCGCTTTTGCACTGCGCACGCGGCAATAATAGCGCGATCATGGCGCCGACCTGGTGCTTCTCCGCATGGCCCGCGCCGACCACCGACTTCTTGACGAGGTTCGGCGGGTACTCGGCGACGACGAGCCCGCCCATCGCGGGAGCCAGCAGCGCCATTCCGCGTGCTTGGCCGAGTTTCAGGGTCGCGCGAGCATTCTCATTGACGAAGGTCTCTTCCACCGCGGCCTCCTGCGGCTTGTAGCTCGCGATGATGCTGGCGATGCCTTCGAACAGCTCGCGCAGGCGGTAGGCGAGCTCAGCGTCGGCGGTCGAGGTCAGGAGCCCGCTGTCGACGTAGCTCAGGCGCACGCCGTCGCTCTCCACGATGCCCCAGCCCGTGCGGCGTAGCCCCGGGTCGATCCCGATGATGCGAATTGCCGTCCCCCTCATGGAATCGGCATAGCACAGGACCTGATTCGTTCCTCCCCTGTTTGCGGGTTGTACGATCCGAGAGTCTAACCTGCTGCCACATCCCGCCGACCGGTTGGCAACGTGCGCGGCGCGCCCTACCTGTTCTCCGCAGTCATCGCGGAGGATGCCCATGGCCACGCAAGCAACGCACGCCGACCTGGGGCTCAAGGCCCCGCCCTTCACACTGCCCGCTACCGACGGCAAGACCTACAGCCTCGCCGACCTCAAGGGGGAACGCGGCACGCTCATCATGTTCATTTGCAATCACTGTCCCTACGTCGAGGCCTCCATCGACCGGGCCATCGCCGACGCCAAGGTTCTCGCGCCGCTCGGCATCTCAACCGTCGCCATCTGCTCCAACGACGCCAAGACCTACCCCGACGATTCCTTCGACAACATGCGCGCCTTCGCCAAGCGCCACGGCTTCCCCTTCCCCTACCTGCACGACGAGACGCAAAAGGTCGCGCGCGCCTACGGCGCCGTGTGCACGCCGGACTACTTCGGCTTCAACGACAAGCTCGAGCTCGTCTATCGCGGCCGGCTCGATGAGGGCCGTACCGACCCGCCGAAGAAGGGCGCCAAGCGCGAGCTGCTCGTCGCCATGGAGGCCGTCGCCAAGGGTGGCAAGGTGCCCACCGATCAGGCACCCTCCGTCGGCTGCTCCATAAAATGGAAATGAATTCCGCTGCTTGCTGAGGACTGCGAAATCCGCGCGCCTGGCCGGCAAAAGCGCATATTGAAGGCTCAGCGACACCGGCCTATTTTCACGGGGTATTTAGGGTTTTGACATACTCCTCAACCGCAGCAATTTGCGCAGCCTGGCACGATCGCAATCCGTCGACAGCTGCGCGCGTTTGGCACGCCTTACATGCGCATGAACAAAAACGGACGAGACAAACGCTCAAGTTCGGTCCGCTGCCCCAAGGTCAGCGCCGATCTTAAGCTCGTCGGCCTGCCCGATGGGCTCGCGGGCGACTTGGCTTTCCGCATCTTCTGCACGCCGGAGCTGTCGCAGCACCGATCCCACGATCACCACGTGCTGACTGAGCGCGCGCGCTTCCACCTGCGCCACGCCCGCTGGGAGCAGGTGCAGACGCCCGTGGGCCAGTTGCAGGCATACGTGTTCGAGCCGGACGGGGACAGCCGCGGCACCGTATTGCTGGTGCACGGCTGGACCAGCGAAGCCGCCTTCATGACGGCGTTCATCGAGCCCCTCCGCCGCTCGGGGCTTCGCGTCGTGGCGTTCGACTTCCCCGCGCACGGGTTTAGCTCCGGGCGCCGCACCAACCTCGCCGAGTGTGCGCGCGCGCTCTACGGCGTGTGCCAGCATTACGGACCGATCCACGCGGTCGTCGCGCATTCGTTCGGCGGCTTCGTCTCCCTCCTCGTCGCCGAGGGCGGACCGCCGATGCCGCGCGCCACCCCGATCGAGCGCTTCGTCCTACTCGCCTGCCCCGACCGGCTCTCCGACGTCACCCGCAATTTTGGCCGCGGCCTCGGCTTGAGCGAGGGGGCACTGCGCATGTACGAGCGCCACCTTGAGCGCGTCGGGCATCGCCCGGTGGCGACGTTCTCGTCCTCCGCGCTCCTGCGCAAGGTCGGCGCGCCAACGCTCGTCATGCACGGCCGCGACGACCGCGAGGTGCCGTTCCACAGCGCCGAGGAGATCGCGCGCACGTGCCCTTCGGCGCGGCTCATGGCGTACGGCCTCGGCCACCGCACGCTGCTCTATGCGCCGCCCGTGTTCCGCGCGGTCATGATGGAGCTGGCCCCCGAACGCGCCCTGCGCGATCGTATGCCAACCGCGGCCACGGCTGTGCCCGAGCGTGAGGCGCAGCGAGCCGACGCCCGCGCCTGACATCGTACCGTCGCACGATTGAGGTTGAGTGCTGCTAGGTGTGTAAGCGCTAGGCAGATCGCGCGAACAGTTGCGGGGGTACCGTGGCAGGTTCGGTTTTCACCCTGATGCCGTTCGCCGAAGCAGTGGAGCGGCTCGATCTCGCGGCGCATTTCGGCAACCACGTCTTCAAACAGCACGGGGAGGACGATCGCAAGGTCCGCTATTACGAAAAGAGCGCCACCATCGAGGGCGATATCTACCTCGATGCGCTTTACTACAAGGACAACGTTGCCGGTATTTTCGCCAAACAGGACCTGACGGTCACCGGCACGATCTTCAACTGGGAGATCGACACCACGGCACCCTTCCTCGCCGTCGGCCGCAGTTTGAAGTGCCGCAATCTCGTCGCCGGCTGTGCCGACATACGCGTGCGCCGCAGCCTCACGGCCGACGGCGTGGTCGTCTCGACCTACAACCACGGCTACATGGAGATTTCGGGCGACGTCGTCGCCAAGTATCTCATCATCGACGACCACACCACCATCGTCGGCCGCGACGTGAAGGCGGCCGGCTTCAAAGAGGCAGCCAACGCCATCGCGGAGCTCCCCGACAGCGATTGGGCGAGCGAGATCCGGCCCGAGTTCAAGGATGAATTCTTCGATTCGCGGGGCGAGATGCTGTGTGGGAACGGCAACGTCGAGCTGGTGCAGGCGCTGCTCGCGGGCCGCGACATCCTGCGCACGCGCGACTGAACCGTCGGCTCAAGCCGCGGTGAGCTTCTTCAGCACCTCTTCGGACACCTCGAAGTTGGCGAACACGTTCTGCACGTCCTCGTCGTCGTCGAGGGCCGCGAGCATCTTCATGATCGACTCGGCCTTCTCCTCGTCGACCTGCGTCGTCAGGTTCGGCTTCCACGCCGCCTTGACGCTGCGCGCTTCGCCGAGCTTCTCCTCCAGCGCTGCGGCGACCGTGCCGAGGCTGTCGAACGCGCACACGATCACGTGGCCGCTGGCATCCGAGGTCACGTCGTCGGCGCCGGCCTCGATCGCGGCCTCGACCATCGCATCCGCCGAGCCGGCACTCGCCGGATAGGTGATCTCGCCGACGTGCGCGAACATGTGAGCGACTGAGCCCGTGGCCCCGAGGTTGCCGCCGTACTTGGTGAACACGGCGCGCACGGCGCCGCCCGTACGGTTGCGGTTGTCGGTCAGCGCTTCCGCGATGACGGCGACCCCGCCCGGGCCATAGCCCTCGTAGCGGATCGCCTCATAGGTGTCGGCATCGCCGCCCAGCGCCTTCTTGATCGCCCGCTCGATGTTGTCCTTGGGCATGTTCTCCGCGCGCGCTGCCTGGATGGCGAGCCGCAGGCGCGGGTTCATTTCCGGGTCGGGCGTGCCGTGCTTGGCCGAGACCGTGATCTCGCGCGCAAGCTTGGAGAAGAGCTTCGCCTTGGCCGCATCCTGGCGGCCTTTGCGGTGCATGATGTTCTTGTATTGGGAATGGCCGGCCATGGTCTGCTCTGCGCGTGTTGAAAGCCCGCGCTTTATTGCGCGAGAGCGGCCCCCAGGGTCAAGGGCGCTCCAATTGCGCAATCCCACATCAGCTCGCGGCTAGTTCACCTCTCCCATAGGGAGAGGTCGTGAGCTCGGCGTAAGACGAGCGAACGGGTGAGGGGTTACGACCTCGACGATGCGCACGCCCCTCACCCGACTGTCGTGCTTTGCACGTCCAGCCGGCCTCTCCCCCTGGGAGAGGTAGGTCGGCACCCGCCGTGAACGAGCGCCGGCTACTCGGCCCAGAATGCGGGCTCGGCCGGCTCCAGGTTGGGGCCAAGGCGGAACGCGGAGCACGCGCGCGCCAAGCCCGTCTTATCGTCGATCTCGACCGCGAGGCCAGACAGCGTGCCGGGGCCTGTCGCCGGCTCGAAGCGCTGGCGCGGGATCTTGGTCAGAAAGCGGCTGATCGGCTCCTCGATATCCATGCCGAGCACGGAGTTGTAGTCCCCGCACATGCCGATGTCGGACACGAAGGCGGTGCCGTTCGGCAGCACGCGGTGATCCGCCGTTGGCGCGTGCGTGTGGGTGCCGACGACGACGGACGCGCGCCCGTCGATGAAATAGCCGAGCGCCTGCTTCTCGCTCGTCGCCTCGGCGTGGAAGTCGATGAGGATGGCGTCGGCGCCCTGCTTGAGCTTGCAGGCGGTGAGCTCGGCGTCGACCGCGCGGAACGGATCGTCGAGTTCGGGCATGAAGATGCGGCCCATGGCGTTGACGACCAGCACGTCCGCACCGGCTTGCGTCTTGAATATCCCCGCGCCGCGGCCGGGCGTGCCCGGCGGATAGTTGATGGGGCGCAGGAGTCGGGGCTGGCGCTCGATGAATACGAGCGCCTCCTTCTGGTCGAAGGCATGGTTGCCGAGCGTCACCACGTCGGCGCCGGCCTCCAAGATCTCCTCGAGGATGGGCTCGGTGATGCCGAAACCCCCGGCCGCGTTCTCGCCGTTGATAGCGACAAAGTCGAGCGCATAGCGGCGGCGCAGGCCAGGCAGCGCCTCGATGACCGCCTGACGGCCGGGGCGACCGACGATATCGCCGAGAAAGAGCAGACGCATTTAGGGTCCAGAGCAGCGCAACGGGCCCGACGGCGTCAGCACCCAGTCAATCCGCTGGTCATAGTCGAGATGGGGGACGGCGTCGACCTCCAGCTCATCGTAGGCGATGCCAACGGCGATGATCGGCTTTTTCCCTCGCAGCGCCGCGAGCGTGCGGTCGTAGAATCCTCCACCGTAGCCCAGCCGATGGCCGTGGCTGTCGAAGGCCAACAGCGGCACCAGCACGACGTCCGGCTCGAGCACGGGGCGCGCCGGAAGCGGCTCGGCGATGCCCCAGGTGGCCGCTCCCATCTCGTCGCCGGGCGCCCAGGCCCGGAACAGGAGCGGCTTGCCCTTTCCCCGCATCACCGGCAGCGCCAGCCGGTAACCTTGATCGGCAAGACGCGCGAGCAGTGGGCCGGTGTCGATCTCATCCTTGATCGCCGAGAAGCCGGAGACGATCGACCCCGCCGCAAGCTCTATAAAGCCGAGACCATGCTCGGCGAGCTGCAGCCCGGCGCCCTTACCGTGCAGCGCGAAGGCCGCGGCGCGGCGGGCGAGTGCCCGGGTTCTTTCTGCCCGTTTTTCGTCCGCACTCATTGAAAGACGTGAAAAATGCCGCGGAGGCCGTCGAAGCGGATGATCCCGCGTTGGTCCCTACGAGAAGTAGGTGGGCGCCGTTTGTCCGAGACCACGGTCTCGGCCAGGGACAGCTCCCATGCGGATCTTATAGGCCCCGGGGAACATATGTGCTTCTAACGCGCCCCGCAGCACAACGAATGTAGACGATGGTGGCGAAATTTCCAGATGCTTTCGGTAGCTTAGTCCCACTTGACAAACCCCGATGCACCGCGAATGGGGAAGCGACATGTGGGGACTTCGGTCCCTATCTCGCGTTTGCCCCCGGAGACGGCATGATCGAACGCCTCTTGAATTTTCTGGCCGCGATGGAGACGCCAGCGGCAGCGCCGAAGCCCGACGAGCTAGAGCTCGCCGTCGCCGCGCTGCTGATCGAGGCAGCGCGCATGGACGAGCACTTCGACGCCGCCGAGCGGTCCACCATCGAGCGACTGCTCGCCGAGCGGTTTGACCTTACGCCCGAAGCAGTGAGCAAGCTCATCGAGGCGGCAGAGCAAAAGGTGCGGGACACGGCTCAATACTTTCCCTTCACGCGCGAAATCACCAAACGCTTGAGCATGGAGCAGCGGGTTGGGATCATCGAGATGCTGTGGGAGGTCGCCTATGCGGACGGCGTCCTCGATCCCCACGAGGACATGCTTTTGCGTCAGATTGCAGGGCTCATCCACGTGCCCGATCGAGAGCGTGGATTAGCGCGCAAGCGTGCGCTCGAAAGGGCGGCGGCGACCCGTGCGGCCAGCGGCAAGGCCGGCTAATTCAGGGACATTCCGCGCGCCCCGGACGGGCGGCGCTCACCCCTCGACCGGGGCTGTGACCCGGCGCCTGTGCTCGGCGCGGATCGCCTCCTGCTCGCGGCGCTCGGCCGCGGCTTCGCGAACGGGTTGGTTGGCCGGCTGGCTTGGCTCTTTGGCGGCATCGTTGGCCGGCTCGTTGGTCGCGACTACCTTTTCGGCAAGAGCCACGCGCGCATCCCACAGCTCGTCGGCAATGAGGAGCGCCGCCATCAGCAGAATGCGCTCATCGCCCGCGTTGCCGAACTGGCGGCCGATCTCTTCGACGCGACCCTTGACGAAGGCTGCGAGCTCGGCGAGCCGCGCCTCCTCGCCGTCGCCGCAGTCGAAGCGGTACGAGCGTCCGTTCAGGGTAACTGCGACCTGCCCCATCGGCTTTCCAGCCTGTGCCGCGCGAAGATCCTTGCGATTTTGAGACTTCAGGAGCCGTTTTCGAGCACGTTATGCAGCGAGTCTAGCACCCAATCAATGCGGGTGACCGCTTCCGCTCGGCGCTGCTCGAGTGCCGCAATGCACTCATTTGCTTCGGAAAGCTGCGCTTTCAGGCGCTCACACTCGCGCTCCAGCGACTTGATGCGCTGCCCCTGCCGGTCGGCCGAATCGAAAGTCGGAACCGCCGCCCGCCGCGCCGCAGGGCGCTTGCC
>CAXMLT010000600.1:0-2498 GCA_964194245.1 uncultured Hyphomicrobium sp. | reverse complement strand
TCGTCATCGGAACCGGCCCCGGCGGCTATGTGTGCGCCATCCGCGCGAGCCAGCTCGGGCTGAAGGTCGGCGTCGTCGAGAAGCGAGCGACGCATGGCGGCACCTGCTTGAACGTGGGCTGCATCCCCTCGAAGGCGCTGCTGCACGCCTCCGAGCTCTACGACGAGGTGCGCCATTCGTTCGGTGCCATGGGCATCGAGGCCGCAACCGAGCTCAACCTCGGCCAGATGATGACCTTCAAGGACGAGGGCGTGAAGGGCAACGTCGACGGCGTTGCGTTCCTCTTGCGCAAGAACAAGATCGACCACTTCCACGGCACGGGCCGCGTGCTCGGCGGCGGCAAGGTCGAGGTGACCTTCATCAACGGCGAGACGCAGGTCATCGAGACCAAGGCTGCGGTCATCGCCACCGGATCGGAGCCGGCGCAGCTCCCAGGGATCGAGATCGACGAGAAGGCCGTCGTCTCATCGACCGGCGCGCTGTCGCTCGACAAGGTGCCGAAGCGGCTCCTCGTCATCGGCGCCGGCATCATCGGGCTGGAGCTTGGCTCCGTCTGGCGGCGGCTCGGGGCCGAAGTCACGGTCGTCGAGTTCCTCGACCGCGTGCTGCCGGGGCTCGACGGCGAGGTCGCCAAACAGATGCAGAGGATACTGACCAAGCAGGGTCTGGTATTCCAGCTTGGCCGCAAGGTCACGCACGTCGATGAAAAGACGACCGGCTTGCTGAAGGTCACGACCGAGCCGGCGGCGGGTGGCGCGCCGGAGACGATCGAGACGGACGTCGTGCTCGTCGCCGTCGGCCGCGTGCCCTACACGAAAGGCTTGGGGCTGGCTGAAGCGGGCGTTGCGCTCGACAACCGCGGGCGCGTGATCGTTGACGAACACTACGCGACGAACGTGCCCGGAATCTATGCTATCGGCGATGTGATCGCCGGGCTGATGCTTGCGCACAAGGCCGAGGATGAGGGCGTCGCGCTCGCCGAGATTTTGGCCGGGCAGGCGGGGCACGTGAACTACGACGTGATCCCCAACGTGGTCTATACCGCGCCCGAGGTGGCGAGCGTGGGCAAGACCGAGGAGGAGCTGAAGGTAGCCGGCATCGCCTACAAGGTCGGCAAGTTCCCGTTCATGGCCAACGGACGCGCCAAGGCCAACCACGCGACCGACGGCTTCGTGAAGATCATCGCGGATGAGAAGACAGATCGCGTGCTCGGCGTGCACATCGTTTCGGCGAACGCGAGCGAGATGATCGCGGAGGCGGCCGTACTCATGGAGTTCGGCGGCTCGGCCGAGGATCTGGCCCGCACCTGCCACGCGCATCCGACGCTGACCGAGGCGGTGAAGGAAGCCGCAATGGCGGTCGACAAGCGCGCGATCCACATGTGAGAGCGTAGAGCGCCGCGTCGCTACTCGATCGGGGTGACGGTGTAGCCGGCCTCCCGCAGCAGCGCGACGAGGCCCTGCTTGCCCGGCAGATGCAGCGCGCCGATGGCGATAAAGACGCCGCCCTGCTCCAAGAGCGGCTCGGCGGTGGTGTGCATCTTGATGTTGCGCTCGGTCAGGAGCTTCTCCTGGAAGCCGGCGAAGGCCTCATTACCGATGCCTACCTGCTTGGTGATCGCGATCTGGAAGGGGAGCGCCGCGCTGATCTTGCGCTCGAGATAGAGCTGGACCAGCGTCTCCATCATGTCGTTGGTGCGGTCGGCGAATTTCAGGCTCGCGCGCAGCATGTCGAGCTGCTGGGGCTCCGGAACCGCAGCGAGCGCCTGCAACTGCTCGGGGATGGTCTCGAGGCCCACGACCTGCAGGCCGCGCGCCTTGCCAACCTCGGCGATCTTCATGTCGAGCACGCGGGCGCCCTGCTGGATGCTCGTGCGCTCGCAGTCCGATACCGACATAATCATGGTGACGATCCACGGCTTGAACAGCGCCGCGAGGTCCGATGGCATGCCGGAGCGCGAGATGATGCGCTTCACCGTGTCGTACTCGGTGCCCGACAGCAGCCCGTCGAGCCGGCGGCCGTCGGTGAACATGACGAGCGGCGCCGATTGCGCGATGACGGTGGCGGTCGCCTTCTCGGAGATGTCGGAGACCTCTAGTGCGACGGTCTTCGACTGGCCGAGCGCCTGCTCGACGGCGGGCGACAACTTGGTCACACGCTCATCCGTCAGGTGCACGGTGCCGAACAGGTAGGAGGTCGGCCGGCCGGCGCGCTCGATCTTCCACAGCAGCGGGCCAGAGTTCTCGGTGGCGGCCGCCTGCGCCATGATCTTGGCGTAGGTCTCGGGGTCTTTCGCCTGCGTCTCGGCGAGCATGTCAACGCCGCGGCACTTATCGGCGACCGCGACGGTGTCAGCCGGGTCGGCGGCCGAGGCTTGGAGCGGGGCAGCGAGAAGAGCTGCGAGAACGAGAGCGGCCGTGGCGGCGGCTTTGGCCAAGCGAATACGCATAGAAACGTGACACTCCCGGAACTTGTGGCTGGATAGGACAGCTTAATCC
>CAXMLT010000599.1:0-3489 GCA_964194245.1 uncultured Hyphomicrobium sp. | reverse complement strand
GCCCTATATTGGACCGCGACACAACGGACCCGGGAAAAAGCCACGATGAGCACCGATAGCGCCGCAGCCGCGCTCCCGCATGGCGATCCCTCCGACTACGTCGAGGACGGGCAGGTGCTGATCGGCTGCAGCCGCCAGGGCCGCGATCTCGTGCCCGAATGCGTCGAGCTCCAGCTCGCCAACCGCCACGGCCTCGTCACCGGCGCGACCGGCACCGGCAAGACGGTGACGCTGCAGGTGCTGGCGGAAGGTTTCTCGGCGGCCGGCGTGCCGGTGTTTGCGGCAGACATCAAGGGCGACCTCTCAGGCATCGCGATCAAGGGCGAGCCGGGGCCGAAGCTCGTGCAGCGCGCCCAAGACATCGGGCTCACCCGCTATGGCACCGCCTCGTTCCCGGTCTCCTTCTGGGACATCTTCGGCCGCGACGGCCACCCGGTGCGCGCAACGGTGGAGCAGATGGGGCCGCTGCTCCTGTCGCGGCTGCTGGAGCTGACCGAGCCTCAGGAGGGCGTGCTCAACATCGCCTTCCGCTGGGCCGCAGACGAGCGCGCCGCGGGCGACGAGAAGATGGTCATCCGCGACCTCAAGGACCTCCGCGCCGTCATCGACGAGATGGGCCGGCGTTCCTCCGAGCTGCGCAGCAAGTACGGCAACGTCGCGACCACCACCGTCGGCGTGATCCAGCGCCGCCTGCTCGTCTTGGAGCAGCAGGGCGCCGACAAGTTCTTCGGCGAGCCGGCGCTCGACATCCTCGACTTCATCAGGGTCGCGCCCGACGGCCGCGGCGTCATCAATATTCTCTCGGCCGAGAAGCTGATGAACACGCCGCGGCTCTATGCAACGTTCCTCTTGTGGATGCTGTCGGAGCTGTTCGAGCGCCTGCCCGAGGTGGGCGACCTCGACAAGCCCAAGCTCGTGTTCCTGTTCGACGAGGCACATCTCCTCTTCAACGACGCGCCGCGGCCGCTGTTGGAGCAGATCGAGCGCGTGACGCGCCTCATCCGTTCCAAGGGCGTCGGCGTCTACTACGTGACGCAGAGCCCGGGCGACGTGCCCGACCGCGTGTCGGCACAGCTCGGCAACCGCATCCAGCACGCGCTGCGCGCCTTCACGCCGAAGGAGTTGAAAGCGGTGCGTGCGGCGGCGCAGACCTTCCGCGCCAATCCGGCGATCGACACCGAGCGCGCGATCCAGGAGCTGCAGGTCGGCGAGGCCCTGGTCTCGCTGCTGCACGGCAACGGTGAGCCGTCGATGGTCCAGCGCACGCTCATTAGGCCGCCGATGTCGCGCGTCGGGCCGCTGAAGGAGGCGGAGCGCCGGGCGCTCATTGAGGCGGACGCCGGCAACGGGGAAAAATATACCAAGCTGGCCGATGTCCCGTCGGCCTTCGAGACGCTGTCGGCGCGCAACTCGCCGGTCGGGCAGGTGAAGGAGACGCTGCGCCGCTTCGGCAACCTGCTGCGCGCAAATCGATGACGTGCAATAAGAATCGAAAGCTGTTTACGTGGGGCGGCGACTCGGGCCATCCAGGCTGCCGCAGGACAACGTGGGACGAGGTGAGCATATGGGCTACTTCCGCTTCCGGAAAACCTTCAGCATTCTCCCTGGCGTGCGCATTAACCTCTCCAAGACGGGGGTGAGCGGCAGCCTCGGCGGGCACGGCGCCACGCTCAATGTCGGACACGGCAAGGAGAACGTGACGCTCGGCGTTCCCGGCACGGGGCTCAGCTACCGAACGCCGGCGAGCACCGCCCTGATCCTGGCGCTGGTCGTCGCCGCCGCTGTCATCGGCATCGCCTACCTCGTGGCGCCCGATATGGTCAGGTATTTGCTGCACTGGTGGCAGCCGCGCTGGTTCTAAGCCGTCGCGCCTAGTCTCGACCGGTCCTACGCCTCAAGGGTCGCAAAATCGCCCTGAAGCACGCTAGAACCTTGGGCATGAGACAGCCCAGGATTTCCGGCGTGCTTGCGCGCTTCGGCACGTGCTCCACGTCCCTCATCGCTATCGTCATGCTGCTCGCGGCCGCCCTGCCGGCGAGCAGCGCCGACGCCTTCCGCGCATTCCTCGACGGCCTGTGGCCCGATGCGCAGGCGCTGGGCGTCTCGCGCGCCACCTTCGACGCGGCTTTCAAGGGCCTCACCCCCGACCTTACGCTGCCCGATCTCGTCGTCGAGGGGCGCAGGCGCGACGACAGCGCCGGGCAGGCCGAGTTCACCAAGTCGGCGATGGAGTACCTGAACCCCAAATACCTCGCCGACCTCGGCGCGCAGGGGCGCACGTTCCTGAAGCAGCACGAGCCCGAGATCATCGCCATCGAGAAGTCGACCGGCGTCGACCGCTACATCCTCGTCGCCATCTGGGGCCGCGAGACCTCCTACGGCACCCAGAAGGACACCCGCGACGCCATCCAGGTTCTCGCTACGCAGGCCTACACCGGCCGGCGCAAGGACGTTTTCCGCAACGAGCTGCTGCAAGCTTTGAAGATGCTGCAGGCGGGGGTGCCGCGCGCGAAGATGAAGTCGTCCTGGGCGGGCGCGGTCGGGCTCACGCAGTTCATGCCGAGCGAGTATTTTTCCTACGCGGCCGACGGCGACGGCGACGGCAAGGCCGATATCTTCGACAGCGTGCCCGATGCGCTCGCTTCTGCCGCCCACCAGCTCGCCGGCAAGGGCTGGCTCGCCGGCGTGCGCTGGGGCTACGAGGTGAAGGTGCCCCCGCACGGCGACTGCTCGCTCGAAGGCCCGCCGGGGCATCGCACGATCGGCGACTGGGTAAAGCTCGGCTTCGAGCGCGCCGGGCCCAATCCCTTCCGCCCCGAGAAGCTCGGCATCGACGCCTACCTTATGATGCCGTCGGGCGCCTATGGGCCGGCTTTCCTCGCCACCGAGAACTTCCAGGTCATCCGCCGCTACAACACGTCCGATCTTTACGCGCTGTTCGTCGGCAATCTCGCCGACCGCATCGCCGGTGGCGGCGACTTCTTCACCCCGCCCGCCAAAGTGCAGCAGCCGCGCACGGCGCAGGTGAAGGAGATCCAGGAGCGGCTGATCAAGGCCGGCTATGAGCTGGAAAAGACCGACGGCAAGATCGGCTCGATGACGCGGCGCCAGGTCGGCACCTACCAAAAGAAGAACGCCCTCAAGATCGACTGCTGGCCGACGGACGCGGTGCTGACGCATCTGCGCTCCACCGCCTCGCTCGGAGAGCCGGCGCAATCGCCTGCGCGATAGTCTTTAAACTCAGGCTGCAAGCGTGATATGGGCTGCCGCTTCGGCGCACATCATCGCGCGGCTTGCCGGCTGGCGGGCCGCAACCGTTCGAGGAGGCAACTATGAATCGCTGGGTCGAGGAGACGTTTCATCCACACTGGCGCGTGCGCCTCGAGGCGGACGAGATCCTGCACGAGGTCAAGACCGAGCACCAGCACCTCGTCATCTTCAGGAACCAGACCTGGGGCACGGTGCTGATGCTCGACGGCGTGTGCCAGC
>CAXMLT010000598.1:0-4621 GCA_964194245.1 uncultured Hyphomicrobium sp. | reverse complement strand
GCTCATACGGATTATCCTTTGCATGTCACATTTTCTTTCCGCCTCGGTTCGCTCACGATGTCTTTCGCTTTTCTTTTTGAACGTCAGCCGCAATTTTCGTGATAGCGGTCGCGCCAGTACGAACTCCCGGTGGCCTTCCACTCTCGATAGTAATAGCTGCAGTTGCTGGCAGTCCCCACGGCGACGCTTGCAGCAACGCCATTCACGATCCAGACCCCGTTCACCCAGCGGCCGGCGTGGCGAACATTTCGAGCGGCGACCCGAGCACGGGGATGAGTGACGCGCACACTATGCGCGACGTGCGGTCTCGCTCGCACTCCTCCTCTGCGGGCGTCTGCTTGCGGAATTGCGCACGTCGTGCCGATGATGACGGCGATGATTACGGCGGTGATTGATTTTGCTTCGGCTGTCATGGTTGAGAGCTCCTGTTGCGGTCCCTCTTCACATTCCCCGATCTCGAACGACTTACCGGAACCCGCCGGGCCCCGGATGGAAAGACGGGCGGCCCTTGCGAGCCGCCCGGCAGTTTCACACTTTGACTACTGTTGGTGTTGTCTCATGGCTTCATCGATCTGCGCTTTCACGGCATCGAGATTGAAGCTCGCCCCCTTCTGCATCGGCGGGAATTCGATGGCCGTGCTGGCCAGCTTTGCCACCTCCTGCTGGACAAACACGAAGCGCCAGAACTCATACTGGAACCAGCTGAAGAATTCCTGCGCCCCCTCTTTCGTCCCACTATCCGGCCAGCCCGTGCGCTCAAAGGGATCAAGACGAAGGTTGGTCAGGTAAGGCGTGTCAGGGTGGGTCTTCTCACCCAGCCAGCCGCCGGGCTGGTCGATGAAACGATACTTGAAGTCGTCGATGCGCACCGCACCGAGCGTGCTTTCTCCGAAATAGAAGATCTCGTGGCGGGCCGAGGGGCCTTTGCCGCTGATCATGGCCGTCTGGTCGTAGCCGTCGAGATGGACCTTGTAGGTCGTATCTCCGAGCTGTTTTCCAGCCTTCAGTTCTTCGGCAATGTTGGGATTGCCGGCGGCGGCGAGGAAGGTGGGGAACCAATCCAAACCGGACATGAGGCCGTTCTCCACCTTGCCGGCGGGAACCTTGCCCGGCCAGCGGAGGATGCAGGGCACACGGAAGCCGCCCTCCATCACGGTCCCTTTGCTTTGCGCGAACGGAGTCTGTCCGCCATCGGGCCAGGTGAAGACCTCGGTGCCGTTGTCGGTGGTGAACACGACGATGGTGTTGTCGTCCACGCCCATGTCCTTGAGCTTCTGCATTGTGGCGCCGACGATATCGTCAAGCTGGGCCATGCCGGCTTCGTGAATGGTCCAACCATTCGTCGAGTTGCGCAGGGCCTCATACTTCGGTGATAGGTGAGTGACGATGTGCATGCGCGTCGGATTGAGCCATAGGAAGAACGGCTTGCCGTCGGCCTTGGCCTTGTCGATGAACTTGAAGGAGAGGTCGCGGATCTCATCGTCCACAGTCTCCATCCGCTTGGGATAGAGCGTGCCGGCGTCCTCGATCTTCTGTTTGCCGACCTTGCCCCAGCGCGGCATCACGGTCGGGTCGTCCGTATCCGTCGCCCAGGAATGAACCATGTTGCGTGGGCCGACTCGGTCCAGCAGCTCCTGCGGGTAGCCGGGATGCGCGGGGTCTTCCATCGCGTCGAGGTGATAGAGGTAGCCGAAGAACTCGTCGAAGCCGTGCACGGTCGGCAGGAACTCATTGAGGTCGCCGAGGTGGTTCTTGCCGAACTGGCCGGTGGCATAACCCATGGACTTGAGCGCCGTGGCAATGGTCACCGCCTGCGCAGGGATCCCAATCGGTGAACCGGCCTGACCCACCGTGGTCATTCCGGTGCGAATCGGAAGCTCGCCGGTGATGAAGTTGGCGCGGCCGGCCGTGCAGCTCGCCTCGGCGTAGTAGTCGGTGAAGAGCATTCCTTCGGCGGCGAGCTTGTCGAGATTCGGGGTGCGTCCGGACATCATGCCCCGGTGGTAGGCGCCGATGTTCCAGATGCCGATATCATCGCCCATGATGACGACGATATTCGGCGTGCTGCCGCTGCGAGGGGGCGCCGTTGCCGCTGCCGGCCCCGGCTGCGCCTGTGCGAGCGTCGTGCCTACGGCGGAGAGCGCGAGCATTGAAGCGCCGCTCAAAAGGACGTTGCGGCGATTGGCATCAAAATCGGAATGCGGTCGGGATGTTGCCTCTTTCGTTTCCTCTGGCATTTTGTGTTCCTTCTTGGGTCATTTGTTGTCGTTTCCCCCCAAGTCGGCTCTTTGATTTTCCCGTGTGATGCAGCGGAATCCTACGTGGCTCGTCGACGTGTCGATCGGCTCAGGATGGCGAGCCGCCGGTCGATAGCGCCGGCAATAGTTCGGCGCGCATAGGTGCGATCCTCCTTTCAGGACTTTGCGTGGAATGCGTACGCGCGGCTGGCACGGATCGTAACTCTGATCCTCGCGCGGGCCACGTGGGTTTTCCGGAATGCAGCAGGCCTTCGGCGCGTCGGCCGGGTGCTTGGGCACGTACCAGTCGGTCGTCCACTCCCAGACGTTGCCGATCATGTCGTGGAGGCCGTAGCCGTTCGTCGGGAAGGCCGTGACGGGTGAGGTGCGCTCCCAGCCATCAAGCAACAAGTTCTCGTGCGGGAAATTGCCTTGCCAGGTGTTGGCCATCTGCCGGTCGCCCGGCGTGAACTCGTCGCCCCAGGCGAACTCGGCTCCCTCGAGCCCGCCGCGGGCGGCAAACTCCCACTCCGCTTCCGTCGGCAGCTCCTTGCCCGCCCATTTCGCGTAGGCTTCAGCATCGCGATAGGCGACGTGCACGACGGGATGCTCATCGAGCCCTTTGATCCAGGTCCCGCGTCCGTATGGATGCCGCCAATTGGCGCCGAAGCGGAACTCCCACCACTGGCTCCAGTCGCGCAGGTTCACGGGCCCTGCGGGTGGGCGGAAGACAAGCGAGCCCGCTTTCAGCATGTGCGGCAGCGCGCCGGGGTAATCTTCCGCCTTAGGGGCAATCTCGGCGAACGTGACGTAGCCCGTCGCCTCGACGAACTCGCGGAACTGCCGGTTGGTGACGGGTGTCGGATCAATGAGAAGCCATCGACCGTCACACGGTGGACGGGGGCCTCCTCGGGATAGTGTCGATCTGAGCCCATGGCGAAAGTGCCGCCCGGGATCCAGATCATTTCTTTTTGCGCGTGTTCCAGAAGGCGCGACATTGCGTCGGTCTCCCGCGCGCCAGCTGCACCCCGCGGCCCCCACTAGGGGTTTTTGCACCAGCTATTGGTTGCGGCCATTAGAACACATAAAACACAGCCCACTTACAATCATCAATCGCATCATCGGTTCAATTCGGCGTGTGTTGCAGCCGACACGTAAACCAAGAGTCAGCCTGTTACGGTTTGATTCAACTCGAATTGCGCGGGATTCATTATGCGCAGAGCAACCCTACTGATCGGATTGCTGGCGCTCGGCATCGTTTGTCCAGGCGGGGAGAAAGCGCGCGCGGCGGAAAGCGCTGCCGGCATCTACCTCTTGGGCGCGAAAGGCTCCATGGCGGGTTATGTCCCGCCTCCGGGCACCTACTTCACCGACTACAGCTACTTCTATTCCGGCGATGCGACTGGCCAAGCCGCTCTCGGCGTCACGCTGAGGAGAACTGGCAACCTCAACCTGCAGACCAACATCAAAGTCGAGGGCACGGTCGCCCTGGAAGCGCCGACCTTCATCTGGGTCGCGCCGCAGAAGGTGCTCGGCGGCAATCTTGGTCTCGGCGCCATCATTCCCGTGGGCTGGAAGAAGGTTGACGTCAACCTGGACGCGCTCGCAACGCTGACGCTGCCGCCGCCACTCAACATAACGCTGACGAAGGGACGTCATTTCGACTTCGAGGAGGACACGTTGGCCTTCGGCGATCCGCTGCCGACGGCACTGCTTGGATGGCACAACGGCAACTGGAACTGGAACATCCAGGCGCTTGTCAACGTGCCCATCGGCGAGTGGGAACGCACCAGCATCTCCAACCTCGGATTCAATCGCTGGGCCCTCGACATCACGCCGGCCGTCACCTGGTTCGACGCCAAGAGCGGCGCCGAAATCTCCGCGGCGGCGGGCTTCACCTACAATTGGGAAAACCCGGACAGCAACTACAAGACGGGAACCGAGTTCCACGTCGAGTTCGCGCTCATGCAGCACTTCTCAAAGCAGTTCGCAGCCGGGCTCGTCGGCTATCACTATCAGCAGGTGACGGGCGACAGCGGAGCCGGCGACGCGCTCGGCGGCTTCGAGGGCCGCGTAACCGGGCTTGGTCCCGACGTCAGCTATACGCTCGTGTGCGGAAAGATCCCCATCAGCACCGAGCTCAAGTTCTTCCACGAGTTCGACGTTGAGAACCGCGTCGAAGGCAACGCGGGCATGTTCACGGTCTCGATGCCGCTGTCGGTTGACCACTAACGGCAGCTTCTGGGCCCCAAGCAGACGTCCAGCTGGCCTGAAATTGCGTAAGCAATTGAGACTAAAAGAAAAATCTGGATTGGCGGAGACGGAGGGATTCGAACCCTCGATACGCCTTTACAAGCGTATAACGGTTTAGCAAACCGCCGCCT
>CAXMLT010000597.1:0-4077 GCA_964194245.1 uncultured Hyphomicrobium sp. | reverse complement strand
CCTCGCTGCCGCATCAGCCCGAGCCGGTGGAAGTGCCGCTCAAGGACATTATCGAGTCCTGCGAGACCTTCGAGCTCGCCCACATCCGCAAGGATGCCCTCGACTCCATCGAGGTGCTCAAGACCAAAGGCTCGGAAGACGCTCGCAACTTCGCGTGGTGGGGACAGGCGGGCCAGACCGCCTTTGCCCTGGGCTGCGTTGGCCTGGGGGTCGCGGGCGTGGGCGCCGCGGGCGCGGGCGCGCTCGCGGTCGGCATTCCGTGCGTCGTCGGCGGCGCGCTGTCGAACGTGGCGCTGAAGTACCTCGCGCCCGCGCCGTAGGTTCCACATGCTTAACGGCTGACGTGCGGCCATCTGGCACCGCCGCTGTCATTCCGCTGTCATCGAATCTCACGAAAAATTAGAGCCCTACGCTCGCTCGCCTCGCAACCGATCTCAGGGGAGCCGATGACCGAGTTCGCCTGGGCATGTGCGCTGTTTGCGCTGCTCGCAACGCTGCTCCATCTCGCCAGCACAGTGCTCGCCGCGCGCCGTCTGCGCAGCCCCGTGCCGCCTGCGCACTTCGCGGGTGGACCGCCGGTGAGTCTCTTGCGCACCGTGCGCGGCTTAGATCCCTACGACGAGCTGACGCTGCGTTCGAGCTTCGAGCTGAGCTACCCGAGCTACGAGCTGATCCTGTGCTGCGATGACGGAAACGACGCGGTCGTTCCTGTGATCCGGCGCCTGATCGCCGAGCACCCCAACGTTCCGGCGCGCCTCCTTATCGGTCGCGACAACGTCACCTCCAACCCCAAGCTCAACAACTTGATCAAGGGCTGGCGGGCGGCGCGCCACGACTGGGTGGTGATGGCCGACAGCAATGTGCTGATGCCGCCCGACTATATCGACCGCCTGCTCTCGGGCTGGCGCGCCGACACCGGTCTCTTGTGCGCGCCGCCGATTGGCTGCATGGCGCAGGGCTTCTGGGCCGAGGTCGAGTGCGCCTTCCTCAACACCTATCAGGCGCGCTGGCAATACGCCGCCGACAGCGTGGGGCTCGGCTTCGCACAGGGCAAGACCATGCTGTGGCGCCGCGCCGATCTGGAGAAGGCGGGCGGCATCCAGGCGCTAGGCGCCGAGATTGCGGAGGACGCTGCCGCCACCAAGGTCGTACGGCGCGCTGGGTGCCGTGTGCGGCTCGTCGACGGCGCGTTCGGCCAGCCTCTGGGGCATCGCTCCGCACGGGCGGTGTGGCAGCGGCAGGTGCGCTGGGCGAAGTTGCGGCGCACGACTTTTCCGGCGTTCTTCCTTCCTGAGGTGCTGTCCGGCGGCTTTGCACCGCTGCTTGCCGCGGCTTATGCCGCGCAGGCCGCCGACGTGCCGGCGCTTGCTGCTGTCTCCGCTCTCACTGCCTTCTGGTACGCCTGCGATGCCTATCTCTGCCACGCCGCCGGCTGGCCTGTTGCCGCATCGTCGGTGATCGCGTGGGTGACGCGCGATCTCATGCTCCCTGTGCTGTGGGCGCAGGCGTGGATCGGCAACACGGTGAGCTGGCGCGGCAACGAGATGAAGCTCGCCGACGCCGTTGCCGGCAACTGAGCCTCCGAAGCCTGCGGACGTGCGGGACAGGCGGTGCCGCCCCCTCTGGACCTCATGCAGTTGGTCCAGAGAAGGGCGGTCCCCGTCTAGCCTGCGCTCGCTCCCTCGGCTTTGGGTGCTGCTGCCGATCCGGGGCAGAGCTCCTTCGCCTTTGCGAGCGCGGCGTCCTTGGTCTCGTACTCCCCGAGGCTCGCTCCGCCCGGCGCGTGCGCCTTGACGAAGTTCTGAAACATCGAGGCCTCAAAGCCGTCGAGAACTGTGAGGGCGGTGTAGTGGGTCTCTGCGCCGGCCTGCGTGCGCACGAGCAGGGTCTTCTTGCCGCCGTAGCTTGCCGCGAGCACGCGGCACGCGCCCGTCGTGATGGGAGCGGGCCTTGGTTGTTGGCTTGGGCTCAGCTCGGCGAGGTTCCACGCCGGTGCGAAGGCGAAGGCGCGCGCATCGACCGGCTCTTCGAGCGCGGGCAGAGCGGGTGTCCGGGACTCGATCGCGGGGGTGATCGGGATCGAGACGACGGCGGGTGCCGGCTCCTCGACCGGCCGCTCCTCGGGAGCGTGCAGCGCGGCCGATGCAGGAGCCGCTTCCATCTTTGCGACGGGCACCGGAGGTGACGCGGATTCGGGTGCGGCGGTCTCAGGTGGCTCCGCCGCGGCAACGGCAACCGGAGCCGTCGGCACCATCGTCGCCTTAGCGATCGGCAGCGGCGCGATCCGCTGCGCGGCCTTCGTCTTGGGCGCAGGCTTTGTCGACGCCGCCGTGATGGCCGGTTCCGACGGCGCATCCTGCTTGTCGCGTGACCAAATTGTGCGCACGGGCGCCGCCGCGGCGGTTGTCTCTGGTGACGCTGGCGCCGATGCCGCTGCCGCCGCAGGTGCTATTGGCTCAGGCAACGCCGCAGCTTCGGGTGCGGCGGCCGCCACGACCGTCGCGGGCTCGGGTATTTCAATCGCTTCGGCGGTCGCGGGCTCGACGGCCGTCTCCGCAACCGGCTCGGCTACGGGATCGGTCTTCGGACCGCCGAGTGCCTCGGCCGGAGCCAGCTTCTGTGCCGTGGCGACCTTGGCTGCCGCAGCCTCGCGTTTCGGCGCTGCTGTCGCCTCGACTACCGGCGCGGTCATATCTGCCTCGGTGTCGGCTCGCTGCGCGCCCGGCTTGCAGTAGACTGCGCGGTAGCTGTTTGCGACCCATTCGATGGACGCGCCATAGTGGCGGTCCACCGCCCAGCGGTGCGACAGGTCGTTGAAGGTCACGTGGCCTTTCAGGTGCTCCATCGATTCGATGATGTCGTCCTGCTTCAGCTTGGTGCGCGCGCCGACCGGATCGGTGATGTGCTCGCCCGAGTAGGCGACCAGATGCTGGATCTGCGCCAGCACACCGGTGTTGACGTCGGGGTAGCTGTCGCCGGGGATGCCGCCGCCGGTGGTGCCGAGGCCGGCGAAATTGTTTTGGCGCGGATTGACGTCGCCCCAGCGGCCGTTGCCCTGCTTGTAGGAGAGGAAATTCGTCTCCACCGCCATCTGGTAGAACGCGTAGTCCCACCGCACGTGCCAGCGCTCGCCGTGGCGCTTGTAGATATTGGCGATGTCAGCAAAGCGCGCTTCCACGCCTGGGTTGCGGCTCTTCAGGAAGCTCATCAGGCGCTGCGGCGTGACGCAAGCCGGCACCTTGTTCTGGGTCGAGGTGCGGATCTCGGGCAGTGCCGCGGCGGCCCCACCTGCAAAGAGGCTCAAGGCCAAGCTCGCCACGACGCTACGGCCACACCACGCCCTAGACGCGTGCGCACGTTTCAAATGGGGGGCCACTCGGGGCACCATGACGGACCTGCGACCGACCTATTGCCGAAAGGCTGAACAAAGCTCGTAACGAGGAGCGCCTTCGGCTCAGCCCTCGGGGCAGAGCTCGAAGGCTTTGTCGAGCGCCTTGGCCTGGGTCGGGAACGCCTCCAGCTTCTCGCCGCCCTTGGCATAGGCGGAGATGTAGGCGTCGACCTCCCGGCCCTCGGTCGGGTCGTTCACGTCGAGCACGGTGTAGTTGGTGGTGCCGTCGGTCACCGCCTTGATGATGATGGCGCGCTGGCCACCGTAGCTGGCGGTCCACACTTTGCACTTGCCGGCCTTTGAGGCGGTAGGCGTCTTCATCTGCGTGGCGGTGCCGGCGACCGAGGCGGTCTGGATCTCGGCGCCCTTCTCGGCAGCCTTGGCGCTGCCGGGCTTCGTGGCCTCGGCCTTCTTCGTGGTGTCGGCCTTGCTCTTGAGGGGTGTCGGGTTGAGAATTGTCACCTCGGGCTTAGCCTCGGCGGTCTGCGCCGGCGGGGGGGCAGCGGCCTTCTGCTCGGCGGCGGGCTGCGCCGCCTTGCCGACGTCGCCCAGCATGCCGGCGACGCCGAGCGCCTTTATGGGGGCATTCTCCTTGCGCTCTTCCTCGATGCGGACGCGTGCGATGTCCGCGCCCGAAACCTTCGGCGGCGGAGTGGCGTCGGCATCGGCGGCGGGCGCCGCGGCGG
>CAXMLT010000596.1:0-6973 GCA_964194245.1 uncultured Hyphomicrobium sp. | reverse complement strand
GTTTATCGCCGAGCTCGATCGGCTCGCGGAGAGCTGCGATCCCGGCACCAAGGTCGTCGTGATCGGGCACACCAACGACATCGTGCTCTATCGCGATCTGTTGAAGCGCGGCGTCAGCGAGTACCTGGTCGAGCCGGTTTCGCCGCTCCAACTCATGGAGGCGGTCTCCAATCTCTACAACAATCCGGAGACCGAGCCCGTCGGCCACGTCTACGCCTTTGTCGGCGCCAAGGGCGGCGTCGGCTCGTCGACCATCTGCCACAACTCGGCATGGGCGCTGTCGGAGATCCTGAAGGCCAATGTCGTCATCGCCGATCTCGACCTAGCCTTCGGCACCACCGGCCTCGACTTCAACCAAGACCCGGTGCAGGGGATCGCGGACGCGCTGTCGAGCCCGGAGCGGCTCGACGAGGTGCTGCTCGATCGCCTCCTCACCAAGTGCTCGGAGCACTTGTCGATTTTCGCCGCGCCCGTGGTCCTCGACCGCGACTACGAGATCACGGTGGAAGGTTGCGACCAGGTCATCGACGTCGTGCGCCAGAACGTCCCTTACGTGATCGTGGACTTGCCGCACACGTGGACGGCGTGGACCAAGAGCATCCTCCTTCAGGCCGACGAGGTGATTGTCACCGCGACCCCCGACCTCGCCAACTTGCGCAACGCCAAGAACATCGTCGATCTGTTGCGTCAATCGCGCCGCAACGACAGCAAGCCGGGCCTCGTCATGAACATGGTCCACATGCCGAAGCGCCCCGAGATCAGCGTGAAGGAGTTCGAGAACGCGCTCGGGCTCAAGGCCATCAGCGTCGTCGACTTCGACACCGAGACCTTCGGTCTGGCCGCCAACAATGGCCAGATGATCGAGGAGCTCAACGGCAAGGCAAAGTCGGCGCCGGCGTTCCGCGAGATCGCGCTGGCGATGACGCATCGTCGTGACACACGGGCGGTCAAGAAGAACTCCTTGCTCGGGCCTCTGCTCAAAAAATTAAAACTTAGGCGGTAAAGGTTCACGCTATGTTCGGTAAGCGTACGAGTGAGATCATCGTCCCCCCGCGGCCCCCGCAGCAGCTGGCCGCGGCGGCATCTCCGGCCGCGCCCAAGCCGGCCGCCCCCAAGCCGGTCGAGGCCAAGTCGGTCGAGGCCAAGTCAGCATCCAAGCCCGCAAGCTCTTCGGGTTCGGAGGCCTCCCAACGCCGCCACTCCGAAGAATATTACGACGTCAAGACGACCGTCTTCAACGCGCTGATCGACACCATCGATCTGACGCAGCTCGCGAAGCTCGACAACGCGGCTGCGCGTGGGGAGATCCGCGACATCGTCAGCGAGATCGTCCAGATCAAGAACGTCGTGATGTCGATCGCCGAGCAGGAGGAACTGCTCGAGGACATCTGCAACGACGTGCTGGGCTATGGGCCGCTGGAGCCGCTGCTGGCTCGCGACGAGATCTCCGACATCATGGTCAACGGGGCCAACACGACGTACATCGAAGTCAAAGGCAAGGTGCAGAGGACGGGCGTGCGCTTTGCCGACAACCGGCAGCTCATGAACATCTGCCAGCGCATCGTCAGCCAAGTAGGCCGGCGCGTCGATGAATCGAGCCCCATCTGCGACGCGCGCCTGGCAGACGGCTCGCGCGTCAACGTGATCGCGCCGCCGCTCGCCATCGATGGCCCCACGCTCACCATCCGAAAGTTCAAACGCGACCGCCTCAACCTCGAACAGTTGATGAAGCTCGGCACGATCGCGCCCTACACCAAGACCGTTCTGGAGATCATTGGCAAGGTGCGATGCAACGTGCTGATCTCCGGTGGCACCGGCTCGGGCAAGACGACGCTTCTCAACTGCTTGACTGGCTCGATCGCGGACGACGAGCGCATCATCACCTGCGAGGACTCCGCCGAGCTTCAGCTGCAGCAGCCGCACGTGGTCCGCCTCGAGACTCGTCCGCCCAACCTGGAAGGCGAGGGCGAGGTCAAGATGCGCGATCTCGTCAGGAACTGCCTTCGTATGCGGCCGGAGCGGATTATCGTGGGCGAGGTTCGCGGACCCGAAGCCTTCGACCTCCTACAGGCCATGAACACGGGCCACGACGGCTCGATGGGAACGCTGCACTCCAACAGCCCGCGCGAGGCCATCAGCCGCTTGGAATCGATGATCATGATGGGCGGCTACCAGCTTCCTGTGCGCACCATCCGCGAGATGATCACTGGCTCCATCGACATCATCGTCCAGGTCGCGCGCTTGCGCGACGGCAGCCGCAAGGTCACGCACATCACTGAGGTGCTCGGCATGGAAGGCGACGTCGTGACCTTGCAGGATCTCATCGTCTACGAGATCAGCGGCGAGGACGCGGACGGCAACCTCATCGGCCGCCAGCGGTCCACCGGCATCGCGCGGCCCCGGTTCTGGGATCGCGCCGCCTACTACGGCGAGGAGTACCGGCTCGCCGAGGCATTGACGTCCGCCGAGGTTCTTGACAAGGACGGCAATCCACTCGGAGGCGGCAATGTTTGACGGTAATGAGGCCGCGCTGGCAGCGGCGCTCGCCGCGTGCGCCGTCTCCTCGCTCGTTTTTGTGCTGGTCTATCCATACATTTCACCGGGCCGGAAGGCTGAGCTGCGCCTGCGCGGTTTTGCCGATAGGTCGGGCCCCTCGGCGCCGGCCGCCAGCGATCTGGCCGCCAACCGGCGCAAACAGGTCTCCGAATCGCTGAAGGAGATAGAAAGCCGGCAGAAGAGGCTCGAGAAGGTGTCGCTGCGCCTGCGCCTGGAGAGAGCCGGAATCAATGTCACGCCCAAGGTCTACTGGCTGGCGAGCGTCGTTTGCGGCTTGGTCTTGGCGTTGATCGTAACCTTTGCGCTTCCGCCGTCGGGCACACGGGAGCTCCTGGCGGTCGTCATCGGTGTCGTAGGTGTGTTCGGCGTGCCGCGCTGGGTCGTCTCCAAGTTGTCCAAGCGGCGTCAATCCAAGTTCATCCGTGAGCTGGCCAACGCGGTCGAGATCATCGTGCGCGGCGTCAAATCGGGCCTGCCGCTCAACGAATGCCTGCTGACGATCGCCCGCGAAAGCGCCGAGCCGCTGGCGAGCGAATTCCGCGAGGTCGTCGAGCAGCAGAAGGCCGGCGTCACGCTCGCCGAAGCTCTTGAGCGTCTCACCGTCCGCATGCCGCTAGCGGAGGTTCGCTTTCTGATGATGGTGATCGCGATCCAGCAGCAGGCTGGCGGCAACCTGTCGGAAGCTCTGGGCAACCTGGCGACCGTGCTGCGCGACCGCGCCCAGCTCAAGATGAAGGTGAAGGCAATGAGCGGGGAAGCCAAAGCTTCGGCCTTTGTGCTCGGTTCGCTGCCGCCCGCCGTCGTGTTCATGGTCTACGGCGCGTCGCCCGACTACATCATGCCTCTGTTCGATACGAGCACCGGCAACTTCATGCTGATCTTCAGCGCGCTCTGGATGCTCACGGGCGTGCTCGTCATGCGTAAGATGATCAACTTCAAGTTCTAATGACTGCGCAGGCGCCTTCAAGTGAGTTCTGTTCGTCATGGATGTGCTCGATAGCTTCACCAACCCAACGCTGATCGCCACGATCCTGGCCGGCATATGCGCCTTCGCCACGGTACTGACGATCGCGATGCCGATCCTCGCGCGCGACCGCATGAGCCATCGCATGCGCGCCATGGCGATCGAGCGCGACAAGATGCGCGCCGCGAGACTGGCCGAGATGACCCGCGAGCGGCAGACGGGCAAGCTGCGGCATTCGTCGCAAGGCTTCGCGCAGCAGATGGTCGATCGCTTTAACCTGCGCAAGCTGTTCGAGAACGAGGATCTGCGCGACAAGCTGAAGAGGGCGGGCCTCAGAGGCCAGGCGCCGCTCGCGACCTACATGTTCTTCCGGGTCGCAGCACCGTTCATGATGTTCACGGTAGCGGTGTTCTATCTCTTCGTGATGGGGGTCCTCGCCTATCCGCCCATGATCAAGCTGCTGATTGCGCTGGGTGCGGCCTTCGTCGGCTCGTACCTGCCGACCATCTTCATCTACAACCTGACGCAGAAGCGCCAGAACGCGATTAAGCTCGTCTTCGCCGACGCCCTCGACATGCTCTTGATCTGCGTGCAGGCGGGCATGTCGGTCGAGGCCGCGTTCGGCCGCGTGGCGAAGGAGATCGCGAATCAGTCGATGGAGCTCGCCGAGGAGATGAGCCTGACGACCGCGGAGCTCTGCTACCTGCAGGACCGGCGACAGGCCTACGACAATCTGGGCAAGCGCACCGGCCTACCAGGCATCAAGGCCGTGACCACCGCTCTCGTCCAGGCGGAGCGCTACGGCACCCCGATCGGCCAGGCGCTGCGCGTGATGGCCAAGGAGAACCGCGACATCCGCCAGTCGGAAGCCGAGAAGAAGGCGGCCTCGCTCCCTCCGAAGCTCACCGTTCCGATGATCTTGTTCTTCCTGCCCGTGCTCTTCGTGGTGATCCTAGGGCCGGCGGCGATCCGTTACTGGGAGTTCCATTGAGAGGCGCCGCGCAAGCCTAGGCGGTGTTGGAGGCCTTGCGGCAACTCGGGCGTCCTAAGAGGCGCCCCCGGTGACGGTGCACCCTACTTGGCCTCAGGGCTTGCCCGGCGAGTCAACCTGCGGCGTCCACGACGGAACCGCCGCTGTCTTGCCCGGTGGCAGAATCGCATCGGTGGCCGCCTTCTTCGCGGACCCAGAATCGGTCTTGGCCGGAGCCCGAAGCGACAGGTCGATATCCCGGTGCGTGACCTCTTCGACCGCGGCCTTCGAATCGGTCTTCGTCTGCTTTGGGTGAGCCGAGACGTTCGCGGTCCAGATCTGCACCTCGTCCGCGGTCTTGCGCGGGGGGAGGATCGCATCGGTGTCCGCCTTCTTCGCGGACCCAGAATCGCTCTTGGCGGGAGCCCCGAGCGACAGGTCGATATCCTTGTGCGCGACCTCATCAGCGGCGGCCTTCGTTTTCTTCTGTGCCTCGTCCGCGGATACGGAGACCGGTTTAGGCGCGGGGAGCGCCTCGGCCTGCTTGATGTCGGTTGATCCGGCCAACGACGCGGGCGCAGCTGCGGCATGCTTCAGGTCGGTCGTCCACGTCTGGGAGGCCGGCGCGGGCTCGGCGAGCAGCGCCCTCTCAGGCTTCGCGGGCTTCGCCGCCTCGCCCTTTGCATCGGCAGCGTTGGACACCTGCGCGGGCTTGGACGATTTGGATTGCACCGGCGGCGCCTCCGCGATGTCGACGCTCTTGTCGGCGGTCGACGGCATCGCCTTGGGCCCGAGCTTGACCACCTGGCGCAAGAGGGACGTATTCTCGGCGGCAGTTTCCATCGGGACGTCGCGCGCGGCGATCAGCTTGGCCTCGTCGTACTTGCCCTGCAGGCCGAGCACGAGCGCGAGGTTCTGGCGGATCTTGGGCGAGGCGCCATCCGCGGCCTCGGCGCGCCGCAGGAGCGACTCCGCACGCGCAGGGTCGCCGTTCATCGCGGTTGCCAGCGCAAGGTTGCTCAAAATCGAGGGCTGGTCGTGCGCAAGGCTGAGAGCCCGGTCGTAGAAGGGGAGCGCTTCGGCGTACTTGCCCTGCTTGGCGAGCACTGTGCCGCGCGCGGAGATAACGCGCCAGTCCGGATTGACCGGATCGTCGGCGGCGGCAAGCAGCCGGCCGGCGAGCTGCACCTGGTCGAGATCGAGCGCGAGGCGTCCATATTCGCTGGCGAGCTCGCGGTTGTCGCCGCCAAAGATCGCGGCCTGCTGGAGCACCGCAAGCGCCCGCTGCTTCTCACCCATGGCTTTGAGATTGCGGGCGAAATTGAGCGCGATTTTGATGTCGCGCGGGTTCTGCGAATACTGCTTGCCCCAGTACTCGGTCGCCTTCTTGAGATCGTTCGGCGCTGGAGCTTCGTCGCCAGGCGCGCCCGTCTTGGATTGTGCCGGCGATTGGGGCGGCGCATCGTTGAGCGTGAGCGCGTCAGGCCCGCCGGGGAGCTGGGCGCAGCCGCCGACCATCAGGCACGCGGCAAGGCCCAATAGGCCGCGGCAACCGCGGACCTGGTCCCATGCCGTGCGGCGGCGGTGCGTGACGAGCGCCATCGTGGTCTCCCTGAACGGACTTCAAGGACGCGAATCTGTCCCTTGTCCGTCAGCTTGTGAGACACTCGTCAACAAACGATTAACCCGTCTAAACCGATGGTAAAGACACCGGGGGCCCTAGCCGGCAGCGACGGTCTCGGCCCGGGCGCCGTCGATCCAAGCTGCCATCTCCGGCATGGCCAAGATGGTCTCGACGTAGGCCTGCGCCGTGCCGTCGTCGCCATACGGCGCCAGGTCCGGGACGTAGCTGCGGAAGCGCACGGCGACCGGCGCGTACATGGCATCGGCGCCCGAGAAGCGTCCGATCAGGAACGGCCCGGCGCTGCCGAATTTGCTCTTGCAATCCCGCCACAAGGCAACGATGCGCTGCACGTTCGCGGCGACCTCGTCGGGCAGGGTCGCCTGGGGCGCGCGGATGAACACATCCATTGAGCATTGCTGGCGCAGAGGGCCGAACCCAGAATGCATTTCGGCCGCCACCGAGCGTGCAATCGCCCGCGCGGAAGCCTCGCGCGGCCACAGCTCGGCCTCGGGGTGGCGCTCGGCGAGATACTCGAGGATCGCGAGGCTGTCCCAGATCGCAAGCTCACCATCGATGAGCGTCGGCACCATGCCGGAGGGGCTGTGCTTCAGGATCTGAGCCTTCGTATCGGGCAGTCGCAGCCGCACGTTGATCTCGTCCAACGGCAGCCCGGCTCGGCGCATGGCGAGCCACGGCCGCAAGCTCCAGCTCGACCAGGTCTTGTTGCCGATGACGAGGCGGTAGCGATTGGCGGCCATGGTCTTGCCTTGCCCTCCGTGATCCTGTTGTGTTCTGGCGCGAGTCGCCGAGAGGCACGTTCCCGACTTCTCGTAGTAGCAAGGACTTAGTAGCAAGGACT
>CAXMLT010000595.1:0-4597 GCA_964194245.1 uncultured Hyphomicrobium sp. | reverse complement strand
GCGAACGTGCGGCGCCCGGAGTGGCTGGAATAGCCCGTCCAGCCCAGCCGCCGCGTGTAGAGGTCCTTGAACCAGGCGGCGACCGCATTGGCCGTCAGCGGCTCGCCCGGCTTGGCGTGCCGGGCTGCGAAGACGCGATCCGCATCGGCCGTGTGCTTGCATTCCGCTCGGTAGGCCTGCAGAGCCTTTCTGAGCTCCTTGTTGACCGGCACCGTGCGCGGCTTGCCGCCCTTGGTGCTGACGAGCTCGATGATGGTGTCATCCTCGCGGATGTCGCCCCAGGTCAGGCCGGCGATTTCCACGGCTCGCAGTCCGGCCTTGAGCGATAGCAGCACCATTGCTTGCTCACGATTGTTTTTGAGCACGGCCAAAACGGCGCGCGCATTCGTGTCCGTGACGATCTTGGCGTGCATCGGTGTTCTCATCTTTTGTTGAGGATTGCGGGTAGATGTGAGAACTCGACGCCGCTTTCAAGAGTCGACGCGAAAAAGAATGCCGATTTATTTGACGTGTTACACTACTTCTCAGGAAATCACTCTTTCATGAGAACGCGGTTTTTAGACGTAGGTGCACTCCGCTATCGCGTCCACGTGTTGGGCGAGTTCCCCGCGCAGGACGACGACACGGTTATCTCGCTCGCCCACGTGATCGCCGCCAAGCACCGCGACGTGAAGACCTCGTGGGTCTGGCCGATCAGGGTGTGGACGTTGGCCGTCACGGCGACGACGCTGATCGACGCGCCGCCGACCGCTTCTGCCAAGACGGCGACTTCGCCAGGTTCGCAGTCGAGCGCGCCAGTCCCTCGGCCGTTACCGGACCAGTGCTGCAACCGCCGTGGTTGCGGCAGCGCGCCTTGCCCTCGATCGGCAGGCGCTTGCATGGGTGGCCAGCCCTCGTCTTGGCACCACATCGAGCACGCTCGCTCTTCGGCAGCTTCCACTCCGCATGCCGAGCCCTGTTGGCAGCCGCCTTCGCCTCCTTGGCTGCGGTGAGCTTGGCCTCCAGCGCCTTGCGGTCGCGCTCGACTTGCTCCTGCAAACAGTGCAGGCAGCGGCGCAAAACGCTCAACCGAGGATGCTCGCCGCAGACCTCGCAGAGCGAGGATTTCTCGGCAGCGCTGAGCCCATGATGCGGGCGCGCGCGGGCACGCGATGTGGAGGTGGACTGGTGCCGGGGGGTTCTAGGCATTTGGATCCGTGTTAGATTGGAGGGGCACTATCCGCGGGGTACTCGCCATGGTCGAGAACAGCCCGGAACCGGTCGAGCCAAAACCGCCGGCGCCGAAGCGTCGTCCCTTCATCCGCCGCGGCGAATGGATCGGCTTCTTCACCGGGGTCGCAATCATTGGCGCGCTGGTCGCTGCGGCGGCGTACGCGGCGCACCGCTTGTGATCACCGTGGCAGATCCGAGGCTTTGCGGCTGCCGTTCTCGCTTCTTCATCGCGCATCGATCCAATTCTTGAGATCGGCAAGCCGGATGTAGAAGACCTTGCCGAGCTTGATGCGCTTGGGGAAGCCCTTGTCCTTGGCCATCTTGTTGAGCGTTGGCCTTGTAACGGCAAGCATGTCGCAAAGGCTGCGATATTCGATAAGGCCGAGATTTTCGGGGCACGGCTTCGTTTTCCCCAAGCCGGCTGAATTCGTAGCCTCGAGGCCTGAGAGCATTTCGGCTCCTCCTGCTTTGCGGGATCTGTGAGGGGTGCGCAAAAAAGCCCGGCGACCGTTTCTGGTCCCGAGCGGGGGGCAAATCATCCAACCTACCAAAAACGATACTACAAACACCGGTGGTTTACAATAGCCAATTAGCGCCTTTGCGCGTTTTTATTCATTTCACCCGTCAATCGGTATTCGCGAGTCCGAAATGCACCGCTAGTTCCCGGCATGCCGCAATAACGAGCGTCTTTCCAGCAATTCGCTTGTAATCGTTCTTCGCCGCCGGTTGATAATAGGCACCAATTGCGGTGAAGCTGTTCCCCATTCCCTCAACGGGCTCCTCGAGGATGTAGGCAACAGCCACTTTTCTGAGCTCAAAGCTAAGGCATTTCAATGCGTCCTCGACTTTCGTTCGATTATCCCAGTTGGCCGCCATCGCATCGTGGGGGTGACCGCCACAGCAGTCGACCTTCATCTGGTACGACGGCAACGTTCTCCCGTGGCAGCGATCGGCGAGCGCTCTTAGGCACATTGCGGCCTTGGCCTCTGCCTTCGTCAGCACCCCCTCCTCTTCCAGCTTTAGGAAACGGTTGCGGACCCTCTGGCGAACGATGGTCGGGAAGCCTGCCGCGTCAGTCTCAATGACCTCGTTCGTCACGCCAAGCCGGCGAGCGACCTCAGGCGTTGTTGGGCCGCCGGGGATTTTGGCCTCGAGCTCGGCGCGAGTGAGGGAGGAACGGGTCATGAAGCTCCGACCGTCGGAACGAAGCGCACGGCGTCCTCCTCCTCCTCGCGCGGGTCCTGATCGATGAAGACAAATTTCTCCTCGATCCAGGCGTCGGCGGCGCGTTTTTGTTCAAGCGTTAGATGCTTGGAAGCGGCGCCTGCGTGATGCTCCCGCAGAATGTTGCGGACATGCGGAACGATGCGCATCTCGGGTGAGGCAATAGCGATGCGATGACCGAACTGGCGGGCCAGGTTGCAAAGGAGGTGCAGCACGAACAGGCTCTTGCCGTGGCCGGGGATACCGACAATCACCATGAACTCTGGAAACCACACCCTCAGGTGCGCATTCAGATTGAGCCATCCCGTCTCGAAAGTTACTGGCACCGGAACATCGGGGTAGTCGCTCAGTCGAAATAGGCCTTTGACCGGATATGGGCGAGCGAACTCGACCGTCTCCCGCACGGCACTCACACCCATCAGCCGCAGGACATCGTTAAGATCCTTGGTGCCGTCAGGATATTCGAGCCTGTGACAGCGAGCTGCTCCCAAGCGGCGGGCGAGCTCGGCTGCGAGCTTTCTTCCGCCTTCGTCCCCGTCGACTGCAAGGATGATCCGCGGGATTTTGGCAATGAAGGGCCACATTTCGCCGAGGAATTCGAGGTTGCTGTCGGCGCCGTTCGGAACCGAGCTGGTTCTCGGATACCCAGCTTGGATGCTGACTAACGCATCGAGCTCGCCCTCCGTGATGACCCACGGCTGATCCGCCAAGGTTTCATCGCGTACAACGTCGCCATTGAAGAACGCGAGAGGCGAGCCCTTGTCGTGCCTAAACGTCTTCGGCTCGGCGCGGTATTTCCGATTAACGATCTTGTCCATCCAGGTGATGGGGAACACGATCGCTCGCCCAATGTCTCTTCGCTCCACGGTGTAGAGTCCGAAGCGACTGGCGATCTCGGAATCGATCCCCCTTCCCTCGAGCCACGTCTCGTGCTCGCTCGCCAACAGCATCTCCATAGAACTCGCCCCCTTTGAAGTCACACCCCAGGTTGTGGCAGCACCAAACAACGCCCTTCCCGTCGATCGTTACCGAAAGACATGGGTCACGCTTTTTGCGTCGCTGCGAGGAGCAGCGAGGACAGATGGTTTTGTGGTTGCCGAGACGCGGTAACCGCAGAACGATGCCGTGCGATTGCAGGATGTCATCTGCAGACGTCATCGGGTGAATGTCCGCTTTGACGTGGAAGCAGCAGCCTTCAGCCGCTGTTCGGCCTTCTGGTTGTCTTCAGCGAGTTTGTCCGCGATCCATTCGACCGGTCGTTTCCAACCCGAGTGTCTCGGACCGCCGTCCAGTATGAGACCTCCGAGCTTTTCGACCTTGGTTTCGAAGTCAGGAAGATACGTGTATCGCCCGCGCCATTTTTCTACGACTTCCTGCGGGACCACCTTCCCGTGTTGCTCGCTAATGACAAATCCTGCGCCGTTGAAGTGCGGGGTCTCCGTATGAGACCCCTTCTTCTGCCCTCTCTCTTCTTTTAGAGAGAGAGTAGTACGTGTCGCCTGATGCGACCCCATCTGAACCGTAGGCGACCCCATAAGGCAGTTTGGGGTCGCATGATGCGACCCCTTGAAAGCCGTCTTGCAGTTGTTTTCGCAGTTCGTCCACAACCGGCGACGGGCAAGTGCCGTGATATAGATTTTGCGGACCGCGGGCGGTCGGTTTTCCCTTTCCGATTTCGATTTTCAGCCAACCGTCGGCAACGACGTCTTTGGCGGTGCGCTTCGCGCTCGACTCATGGATGCCGCATTCCCGGGCGACCTGGGCGTAACTCATCGAGCTCGAGCGGGCCTCCTCATCGAAAAAGCGCCCGACACACAGGAGGAAAAGTTTCTCGGCGGTGCTCAGATCGGCCAGCCAAATGCAAGCGAAGAAGATCTGGCGTCGTGTAAAATTCGATAGCGGATCCGGCAGGTTATGGCCAGGCGCTGGCGGCATCGGCAACGACGTCGGCCACGGACCGCTTACGACTGACGAGCCATACGTGATCTCGGGCATCAGGCGCCCCTCGAAACAAGGAGCGGGATCGCGAAATGAAACAGGGCGTTCGGGATGGTGACGGTGAAACGTTCAAAACGCACGTCATGAGGATTTTGGGACCACAAAATTTCTCCTTCGCAGGGCAGCCAAGAATAGCCCCATACCGCTGTCTCTTATACACATC
>CAXMLT010000594.1:0-12923 GCA_964194245.1 uncultured Hyphomicrobium sp. | reverse complement strand
GTGTATAAGAGACAGCTGCACACCAACGCGCTGGACGAGGCGATCGCCCTGCCGACCGATTTCTCCGCCCGCATCGCCCGCAACACCCAGCTCTTCATCCAGCAGGAGACTGGTACCTGCCGCACCATCGATCCGTGGGGCGGCAGCCACTACGTCGAGCGGCTGACTTGCGACCTGGCCCGCAAGGCACAGATCCACATCGCCGAGGTGGAGGAGCTGGGCGGCATGGCCAAGGCGATCGCCGCCGGCATCCCCAAGATGCGCATCGAGGAGGCGGCGGCGCGCACGCAGGCCCGCATCGACAGCGGCAAGCAGACGATCGTCGGCGTCAACAAGTTCCGCGTCGACGATGAGGCGCAGATCGATATCCTCAAGGTCGACAACAAATCGGTTCGCGAGCAGCAGATCGCGAAACTGCAGCGTCTGCGCGGCGAACGCGACGAAAAGGTCGTGCAGGCCGCACTCAACGCGCTAACCGAGGGCGCGCGCGGCAACGCCAATCTGCTCGATCTTGCGGTCAAGGCAGCACGGGCGAAGGCGAGCGTCGGAGAAATTTCCGACGCCGTGGAGAAGGTGTTCGGCCGCCACCGCGCCGAGATCCGCGCCATCTCAGGCGTCTACCGATCGGAGGTCGGCAGCATGAACGACGACGTGGCCAAGGTCCTGAAGGCAGTCGAGGCCTTCGATAAGGACGAGGGTCGCCGGCCGCGCATCCTCATCGCCAAGATGGGCCAGGACGGCCACGACCGCGGGCAGAAGGTGATCGCATCCGCCTTCGCCGATCTGGGCTTCGACGTCGACATCGGACCGCTGTTCGCTACCCCCGACGAGGCCGCGCGTCAGGCGGTCGAGAACGACGTGCACGTGATCGGCGTGTCCTCGCTCGCCGCCGGGCACATGACGCTGGTGCCGGACTTGAAGCAGGCGCTGGAGAAGGAAGGCCGCGGCGATATCATGGTCGTCGTCGGAGGCGTCATCCCGCCGTCCGACTACCCTGCGCTGTTCGCGGCGGGCGCGGAAGCGGTGTTCGGACCGGGGACCAACATCCCGGCGGCCGCGATGGACCTGCTCTCCAAGCTCAACGTGAAGCTCGGGCACGCGGGCAAGCAAGCCGCGGAGTAGTCGTTAACCTGGGCGATCCTGGTTCGGGACAAGAGTGACGGCGGCGGCGCGAAGCGCTATCAAACTCGTGCCGCGAAACCCCCACGGAGGACCAATGGACGAGCCGATCGAGAAGGGCTTCATGGCCTTCATCGCCGAGGGCAAGGAAGGCATCGGCGCGGTGCGCGAGGTCTGGCGCGACCACATCATGATCTATGTGGAGAACGGCGGCGAGTTCCGCGTGCCGCTGGCGGCCGTGCGCAAGGTGCATGACGAGAAGGTGATCCTCGACCCCAAGCAGCTCGACAAGGGGCTGCTCGATGCGGTGGGCCACGCGCACGACAGCGAGGATCCCAGACTGCTGGGCTGAGGGACTCCTGAGCTGAGAGGCTCCCGGCTGAGGCTCTTGGGCTGAGACGGCACGATCCCCCGTGCTGAGCGACGCCCTGAGTTGCCGCTCCCTTCAAAGGTTGCTCGCAAGCCGCACCCACTTGTCCTGCGCGGAACAGCGGAAGGCGCGCGTCTCTGCCATTCCCTTGGGCCAATAGACCCGCAACGCCGCGCGCCCGAAACCTCGGGCGCCGGACCCGCGCGGCCTAAAGCAACGTTCGGGACAAGGGACGCAAGACTTTCATGGTCCGCACATTCTTCGCCGGTCTGGGTGTGGTCTTCGCCGCGCTCATTCTCTTTGGCGCGGGCTTCTTCGGGCGCCTTGCGCTCGAGCTCAGCGCGCAAGGCCCGGCCTACGAGAAGCTTGCCGTCGACATCACGCGCGACCTCTCCAAGCAGTGGTCCGCGGCCGATATCAAGCAGCATTTCGCGGCCCCGATGGCCTCCAAGCTCGGGGGCCGGGGCGCGCAGGCGACCTTCGGCGCGCTGAAGCCGCTCGGGCAGCTCCGCTATGTCGATGGCATGGTGCACACCACCCGCTGGGACAACGCCGGCTGGACCGAGCTCGCCTCACCCGCCGCAGCTGCCGAGATGCTTGCGGAGGTGCTCAACAAGACCGTGCGCGTCACGTTTGTCGCCAAGTTCGCCAACGGCTTCGCCACCGTGAGCATCGAATTGAGGAGCGATGGCGGGGCCATGAGGCTCTGGCGCCTGCAGGTCGACGGCCAGGACGAGCTCCTGCGCCACCTCGAAACGAGACCGCAGGCAATCGCACGTGCCTGAAACGCAAAGGCGCCCCTCTCCGACCTCACTTACGCGCGACCTTGCGGCATCGCGTCCGCCCTCTAACGCCGCCTGTTTTCGGCCCTGGGCAGCACAGATGCGGTGGTGTAGGAACCTGCTGAAGCGAACGCCGCCCGAGGCCTCCCCGCCGGTGCCGGAGGAAACGCGATGCTGACGATCTACGAGTCCAACGGCAAAGGCCTGAAGGTCCACGACAGCGCGGCTCCTATCACGGGGAACTGCGTGTGGTTCGACCTTTTGCAGCCCACGCAGGAGGAGGACCGCTTCGTCGAGGAGGCACTCGGCATCGAGATCCCGACGCGCGCGGAGATGCGCGAGATCGAGCCGTCGAACCGCTTCTACTACGAGCGCGGCGCCTACTTCATGACGGCATCGATCACCTATAACGTCGAGCAGCCGGTGCCGCAGACGACGCCGGTCACCTTCATCCTCGCCGGCGATCGCCTCGTGACCGTGCGCTACGCCGAGCCCAAGGCCTTCCCGCTCTACATGCAGCGCGTCGACAAGGGCGATGCCCTCTGCGCCACCGGAGCCGCCATCATGATGGGGCTCGTGGAGGCGATAATCCACCGCATGGCCGACCTCATCGAGCGTATCCAGGACGAGGTCGACAAGTTGGCTGCCGCCGTGTTCGACCTGCGCGGCGGCCAGCAGACCCGCAACCGGCGGCTCGACGTGCTGCTTAAGGGCACGGGTAAAGCGGGCGACATCACCGCCCGGGCGGAGGAAAGCGCGAGCTCGCTCAATCGCCTGTTGCACTTCTTCGTGCAGGCGACGCACGAGCGCGGCGACGACCCGCGCGTCCGCCAGCGCATCAAGGGCGCGCACCGCGACATCAACTCGCTGATGGACCACACGCGCTTCCTGTCGGGCCGCATCACCTTCATCCTCGACGCAACGCTCGGTATGATCTCGACCGAGCAGAACCAGATCATCAAGCTGTTCTCGGTGATGGCGGTCGTATTGCTGCCGCCGACGCTGATCGCCTCGATCTACGGCATGAACTTCAAGCACCTGCCCGAGCTCGACTGGACCTATGGCTACATCTGGGCGCTCGCGCTCATGGTCATCGTCGCCATCATCCCGGTGATCTACTTCCGCCGCAAGGGCTGGCTCTAGGCGCCGGCAAGACGCAGCCAAAGGAGTGAAGCGCACGCGCAGATCGCGAGCGTCGTCGCGATGCCGCGGTGCAGGACGAACAGCAAGACGACCGCGAGCAGCGACAGCGCCACCGAAAGCAGATCGATGGAGCCAAGCTTTGGTACGATGAGGCGCAGCGGCCCGAAGGTGCGCTCATCCACGGTGTGAAAGATCACGTGCAGCGCAAACCACAGCGACAGGTTGCCGATCACGCCGACGACCGCCGCGGTGACGGTCGAGAGCGCGGAGGCGAGCCGCGGCGCCGCGGTGATCCGCTCGACGTAGGGTGCGCCGGCAAAGATCCACAGGAAGCAGGGCGCGAACGTCGCCCACAGCGTGACGAGCGCGCCGAGGATGCCCATCACGACGGGCGGGCCACCGCCGAAGCGATGCGCGGCGGTGTAGCCGACGAACTCGGTGACGAGGATGAGCGGGCCGTTGGTCGTCTCCGCAAGACCTAAGCCGTCGAGCATCTCGCCGGGAGAGAGCCAGCCGTAGCGCTCGACGACCGTCTGCGCCATGTAGGCCAGCACCGCGTAGGCACCGCCGAAGGTGACGACCGCGAGCTTGGAGAAGAACCAGGCGAGCTGCGCCAGCACGTGATCGGTGCCGAACAGGGCAACGACGGCGAGCAGCGGCACGATCCAGACTGCAAGCCATACCGCAACCGTGCGCAGCGTTTGCGAGAGCGGCACCGGAGCGTGCTCGGGCGCGGTGGCGACCGGCGTCGCACCCGATGCGCGGAAGTATCCGGCTACTACGGCGGCGATGACGACGAGTGGAAACGGCACCTTGAAGAAGAAGATGGCGACGAAGGCGGCGGCAGCGACGAGCCAGTCGACGGAGCCGCGCAACGCCCGGCGCCCAAGGCGGATCAGCGCCTCGAGCACGATCGCCAGCACCGCAGCCTTCACGCCGGTGAAAAGGGCGGCAACGAACGGTGTCGTGCCGTAGGCGCCGTAGAAGATCGAGAGCCCCAGCACGAGCGCCGCGCCTGGCGCCACGAACAGTAGGCCCGCGGCAAGGCCGCCCTTGGTGCCATGCAGACGCCAGCCGGAGTAGGTCGCGAGCTGCATCGCCTCGGGGCCCGGCAGCAGCATGCAGAAGCTCAAGGCCGACAGGAAGGCGCGATCGCTCAGCCACCGGCGCTCCTCGACCAGCACGCGGTGCATCAGCGCGATCTGCGCCGCGGGTCCGCCGAACGACTGCAGGCCGATGGTTGCAAAGACACGCACCGTCTCGCGGAACGAGGGGGCGGCGTCGGGGCGAAGGCTGTCGTGAGTGGATACGGCCAGCTGGGTGCCCATGCATGCCTCCAAAAGAGGTTGGAGGCGGCGCTTGGGCATATGCCTAAAGGGGCGGCCGCGTCTGCCCCCGAGGGCCAAACCCTAATGCGGACGCTCAGCGGGGGCAACCGGAGCCGGGCAAAGACCGCTTATGTTCTGCGACCCGCCGTCGCGGCAGCGCACTAGTGTGATGCACAAAATTTCTTAAGCCACGGGAGATGCGAGGATTATTTCAAATCACGCACGCAATTTGAAGCATTGACCGCCACAATTCCTAATGGTGGGTTGCGCGCGCCAGGACGGGGCACATCCCCTGACCCATGGCGGCAGAACAGGTTCTGGCGTTCCGCAACGGGCCACCCGCAGCAAAACAATCCCCTCCCACCAAAACCGTGATGCCTCCGAGGAGGCCACCTCCAGTCGCAAGGAGCGATCTGGTTTCGGGGGTTGGGCGTTTGGCCCGAGCAATGCCGCTACAACGAGGAGTGATAAATGATGCGGATCTCTCTCTATTCCGCTTTGGCCGTGCTTTCCTTCGGCCTCATCGCATCGCAGCCCGCCGCGGCTTCGACATTCTGGACCTGCATGAGCCCAGAATTCGGCTGCGGATCGGCCGGGTCGCCATCGGGCTCAAACCACAACTACCGCTCGCGTGAACGCGTCTATGCCGGCGATACCGAGCCCCGGGCCTATCGCGCCAAGCCGCGCCAAGTGGCGGACCGCGCCGAGCGTCGCGCGGCACCGGTACGGGTAGCATCCATCAATCCGCGCAGCGAGCGGCGGCAGGTCAAGTCAGATGCGACTGAGGCGCCTAAGCAGGTTGCGTCCGTGGAGCCGCGCAACGAGGGGTCGAGCGTCGCCACCGACGCTTCCGTGCGCAAGCCGCAGGCTCCCGACGCGGAGCGCACCGCCGCGGTCAGATCGGCCCAGTCAGGGATGGCGTCCTACTACGGCAACGAGTCCGGGTCGCAGACCGCTTCCGGGGCCCGCTTCGTCGCCAGCGCCATGACGGCCGCCCATCGCACGCTTCCGTTCGGCACCAAGGTTCGGGTGACGAACAAGGCGAACGGTCGCTCCGTCGTGGTCACGATCAACGATCGCGGCCCGTTTGTCCGCGGCCGCATCATCGATCTGTCGACGGGCGCCGCCGGCGTCATCGGCATGATGGGTGCGGGCGTGGCCCCAGTGACCGTCGAGGTCCTGGCCAGCAACGGCTGACAAGCCCGATCCGTTAACGCCAAAGGGCGGCGGAGGCTTAGCCTCCGCCGCCCTTTTCTTTAATCGGCAAGCAGGGGCGGGGGGACTAGCCCACTTCCTTGGCCGATGCCGAGGACATGACCGGGTTCCATTCACCGGCCTGGGTCTGGCGCACTCCGACGAGAAGCAGCCCGACCACGACGAGCGCCGCGCCGGCAAGCGCCACCAGCACGGCGGCCATCGGGCCGTTGAGGCCTCGAGGCGAGAGGTTGTCTGTAGCTGCCTTCATAGTGTCCTCCCGAAGTGATCCTTGCGGGCTACGGAACATTATCGCGCGCCTGAAAAACATGATCCCCCCAGCCGGGAAACGCGAGGCCGTCAGCCGGCATCATTGGGAAAACGCCGATGCCGCTTCCTTCCCGTTTGCCGAGCGGGGAGAATTTCCGGTAAATTCCGGTAAGTTGGGTGGGACGGGCACGACGGGGCACAAAGGCCATGAAGAGTACGGTTTCCAAGTCGGTGCGCGAGGCGGCCTTGGCGCAGCTCAAGACCGCCATGATCGAGAAAAAGCTGACGCAGTCGGAGCTCGCGGACGCGGCCGACTGCCACGAGAAGACCATCCAGAACCTGCTCGGCGGCCGCTCGGTGCGCGACCAAACGCTGTTTGACGTGTGCGTGGTGCTGGGCCTCGACTTCGAGAAGGTGCGGGCGGCGTGGAACGGCGGCGCCAGCGGCGAGCCGTCCGACTTGCATGGCGAAGGCGGAGTGGTGGCGCCGGTCTACATGGGCGCCTATACGCGCGCCGCCGTCGACCACTACCTCGGCAGCTTCCTGACGCTCAGGCCCTCGTTCTCGCAGCCCGGCTCGATCGTCGCCTACCGCACCGACATCACCTGGGACGCTGAGTGGCCGAGCCTCCTGTTTCAGGAGCGCGACCGTCCCGATGCGCCCTACTCGCACCGGGGGCGACTCTACATTCCCTCCTCGTCGAGCTTCATTCACCTCGTGTCGCTGACGAAGGGCGCCATGCGCATGGTCGTCGTCTCGCAGGTCGACCGCTTCGGCGAGATGCGCGGCATCATCACGACGCTGCACAAGCACGGCGCCATGCTGGTGCCGGTGGCGACGCCGATCGTCTACGCCAAGCGCGAGAGTTTCGACGGACCGTTCGGCACCATCGGCATGGACAGCCCCGCCTACAAAGGATACCGCGCCACGCTCGACGACACGGTCGCGCAGGGCTACGCGCGCCTCGTCGGGCTTTGATCCCGGCGCTTCCCAATCCCGCGTGAAGCGGGCGCACCGAACGTGCGGCGGAATTCTCTGGAAAAATGCGACTGGTCATAGAAGCCTGCCGCGTGCGCGGCGTGTGTATACGTGCTTCCGCTCACGACCTCCCGGATCGCCGCCCGCAGCCGCTGCCACGTGCGATAGCGTCTTAACGGCACGCCGACCTCACGTGCAAAGAGATGCTGCAGCCGCGACGCGGAGAGACCGACTGATCTCGAAAGCTCGGCAGCCGGCGTCGCGTTGCCAAAGTGCGTATTGAGGCCTTCCAGGATTTTCGCGATGCGCGGGTCGATCTCGCTGCGCGCACAAGTTTTCGAGAAGGTTAGAAGATCGTGCAGTGCTTCGTCCGGGCACACGCCGCCCGCTTCCCCTTCATACGCCTCGCGCAGGCATGAAATCATGTCCGAGCTTCCGACGATGGCGCGGTTGATCTCGCTCGCGTCGCGCACGAGCGGCGTCAACGCATCGACGCCGCCAACGTTTGGCTCGAGATAGAGCACGCCGAGAGGATCCCCGGCGAGGTCGAACTCGTAGGCGACGCCTGCGGGAATGACGGCAGTGCGGCAGCTCAGCCAATCGGCTCCGGCAATTCGCAGCCGAAACGCGCCGTAGAGCCCGGCGAGCAGCACCGGGACGCTGTGCGAGTGCAGGGCATTGCGACCGAGCGGGCCGGCAAAGAACGCGAGGCCCTCTCCGACGTGCCAGAGAGATCCCCCCGTCGCGGCGGCAGCACGTTCGTACAAGCGTGTTTCCACTCTCATCGCTAGCGTTCCATGGCAAGTGCCACACGAGATTAGCCGAGAGGAGGAGCTCGCTCCAATGACCCAGTTAGGCATGACCCGCCGCCGCGTGCTCGGCGCCGGCGCCGCATTGGCGGCAGCGCCGCTCATCGCCGGCTCGTTCAGCCAACCCGCCACGGCCGCGGCGCCGATGCTCGGCCCAGCGCAACCCAAGAACCTGCGCTTCAAGCTCGGCGCCTTCGAGGTCACGATGATCTCCGACTCCGAAGCGTTCATCGACGGCCCCTGGCCGCTGATCGGCAAGAACGCCCGCCAGGAGGAGGTCGATCGGCTGATGCTGGACAACCTGCTGCCGGCCAAAAAATACCGGCCTGGCTTCACGCCGATGGTCGTCAACACGGGCAAGGAGCTGATCCTGTTCGATACCGGAAACGGCGCGCGCGGATTTGTTCCGAGACCCGCCGGCGGGTGGCTGGCGGCACAGCTTGCGCCCGCGGGAATTAAGCCCGAGGACATCGATCTCGTCGTTCTTTCGCACGGACACCCCGATCACATCGGCGGCGTTATCGAGAACGGGCGGCCGCTTTTTGCCAACGCGCGTTATGCGATCGGCGGCACGGAATACGATTTCTGGTCGCCGGCGGGCAAGCACACGGGCGACCTGGAGAAATTCTCATCGCTCTTCCGCGACCTCATGGTGCCGCTCGCCGAAAAGACGACGTTCCTCAAGCCGGGCGACGACGTGGCCTCCGGCATTCGTGCCGTCGAAGCGTCCGGTCACACGCCGGGGCACCTCGCCTTCCATATCGATGGCGGTGGAAAAGAGCTGTTCTGGTTCGGCGATATCGCGCATCACCAGGTCGCATCGCTCGCGCGCCCCGACTGGCATTGCGTATTTGACGTCGATCCGGAGAAGGCGGCAGAGACCCGCGCGCGCCTGCTCGACATGCTTGCAAGCGAGCGCATCGCCGTCTGCGGCTATCACATGCCGTTCCCGTCGATCGGCTATGTCGAGCGATTGGCATCGCGCGGCTATCGCTGGCTCCCGCATTCCTACCAGCTCGACCTTTGAGGTGACCGCAGCAGGCCCGCGTAACCGAGGAGATCGAGAGCCAGAGCGCACGGACGGGAAATCGTGCGCCCTGGCGCAATTCTACTCACTCGGGGACGCTACTTCGTCCAGGCTTTGCCTTCCTTCAGCGCCTTCTCCTGCGCCTTTTCCTCTTGGTAGGACTGGTCGGCGGCCTGCTGCTGCTGCGTAGCGCCGGAGGGCTTGGCGTCTTCGGCGTAGGCGGCAGGGACAGCGATCAGAACGAAGGCGGCTGCGAGCAAGGTCTTCATGGAGCGTCTCCTCAGACGGTGTGACGCCGCGCTGTTTATGGTTGCGCCACCGCTCTCACGGCGGCAGTTCACCACAAGCTAAGGCCGCGGCTCACGGCCGCCTAGGGAGGAATTCCCGGGAATTTTTCCGAGTGTCGCGATCTCACGTCTTGGCGTAACGGCCGGCCGCACGGCAGGTGAAGCGCCGCGTCCGCCAGCCGGGATGCTCGGTTATCCATTTGGCGATCTCGGGCTCGGCGCGCATCATGCACTGCATGGGAGTGAGAGCCTCGGCCGAATAGGTGAGGCTCACGTTCTTGCAGGTGGCTGGGTTGTCGATGAGGCAGACGGCGAGCAGCAGTTCGATCACGGTTGGCACCTTGTCGGTCAGGGGCCCGCGTAGTGAGCGGGCCGGTGAGCTTGGGCGCTTCCCAGATCGTTTCTTGCTTTTGTTGCCGCGATCGTGCGGTGCGCCGCAGCATGAGCAAACGAAGAAGAAGTGCAGAGTTTATTCAGCCAACGGCATAGGGGGATTATTCTGTGCCGCCCGACACAGGCGTGACACCATGGCTTCTCCTCGCCCGGCAAATCGCCGAGCAAATCCTTGAGCGGTGCCGCAGCGGCCGCTAGCATCGCGGCATGTTGGGGGATGTGAAGCGTACCTATCGGGCTGTTGCCGCGGCCTTGGCGCTGTTCGGCGTCGCCTTTTACGCGCTGCTGCTCCCCTGGCACCTCACCTCGCAATTCGCTCTCGGCCTCTACGAGGCCGAGTTCGGCCCGCTCGCCGCCGTGATGTGCGGCAAGAGCGTCGTCGGCGTTAACCGTAGCCCTCCCGGTGCGCCCGCGACGAGCTGCCCCATCTGCAAGGGCCTCGCCGCCTTCCAGCTCACCCTGGCTCCTGCACCGCCCGTGATGGCGCTGCCGGCGCTGGCGCACGCGCAGTTCGTTCCCGCCGCATGGGACGACGTCGTGGGCGCGGCGCTGGCCACTCCGCGCAGCCGCGGACCTCCTCTCCCAGCCTGACTAAAGCCGACGTCCGAACATCAGCCGCGCACGTGCGCGGCCGGCGTCGATGGGGCGGCACTGCATAACGGCATCGCCATCACGCTCAGAAGCGCGGCGGGAGTAGCGTATCAAGAAGCCCGGGTATCCGCATGAACCACCCGTTTACTCTCGTTGCCGCGTTGTCCCCTGGATGGGCGAAAGCTCGGCGACTCGCAGCCGACCGACCCGATAAAGTGCAAACTTAAAAAAACTGAGGCTAAAACGATGAGCAAGACCGGGAAAATATCCAAAATAGGACTGAAAAAAGGTGCCGCGCGCACTAGCTGCGTCATCCTCCTCCTCTCGCTTGCGAGCTTCGGCGCGGCTGCGCACATCGCGCTGCAAACGCCACAAGCGAAACTCGGCGCCTCCTACAAGGCGGTGTTCAAGGTGCCGCACGGCCCGCATGCCCTGAAGTTCCCTGCGCCGCAGCTCACGCTTGTCGCCGACGCGGCGGCCGAGACTAAGCCCGTCGATACGGTGACCGCCGACGGGAAGCTCGCGCTCGAAGGCGCCTGGGCGCGGCCGACGCCGGAAGGCACCAGCATTAGTGCAGGTTATCTCAAGATCACCAACCGGGGCGACAAGCCGGACACGCTCTTGGGTGCCTCGACGCCGGCAGCCAACAGTGCCGAGTTGCACGAATCGGCGGTCGACGCGGAGGGCGTCATGACCATGCGGCCCGTCGAGAACGGTCTCGAGATCAAGCCGGGGCAGACGGTCGAGCTCAAGCCCGCGGGCGTGCACATCATGATCCTCGGCGTCAAGACACCGCTGAAGGAAGGGCAGACCATCCCGGTGACGCTTAACTTCAAGTCCGCCGGCAAGATCGAGGTGCCGTTCGCGGTGAAGCCGATGGCGGCGAGCGGCGAGCACGTGCATTAGCAGCGGGGTGCTTCCGCCCACGATCGATATCAATTTTCGCCAGCAACGAGGGCACAAGCCGAAGTAGACTGGTGCGTGTCAGAAGCTGAACGCGCCTGGGAGTCCAACTTGCTTCACACACTTCATGAATTCCTCGGCCAATACGGCTACTGGGCACTCGCGCTCACGATCGGCTTGGAAAGCATGGGGCTGCCTCTTCCGGGAGAGACGATCCTTGTGATGGCCTCACTCCATGCGGGTCATCGAGGCGAAAGCATTACGCCGGTTATTGCTGCAGCGGTGGCCGGAGCGGTCATCGGCGACAACATTGGCTACTATCTCGGGCGCGAACTCGGCTTTCGCTTTCTCGTGCGCTTCGGCCGCTACATCGGCATCACCGATACGCGCATCAAGCTTGGGCAGTACCTTTTCATGAGGCATGGCGCCAAGGTCGTGTTCTTCGGCCGCTTCGTGGCGATCCTCAGGTGTCTGGCGGCCTTCTTGGCCGGCGTCAATCAGCTGGCGTGGCCCCGCTTTCTTGTCGCAAACGCTGCGGGCGCGATCTTATGGGCGACGGTCTTCGGACTAGGCGCTTACACCTTCGGCAGGGAATTCGCGCATGTTGTCGGCCCGCTCTCCCTGACGGCCTTCGCTTTGGGCGCGATCGCTGTGGTGTTGGGATTTCTCTATTTGAGACGACACGAGGAAGCTTTGGAGGCGGAAGCGGAGAGGGCGCTGCCAGGACCTCTCAAGGTCCTGAGAAACGGAAGATTATGAGCCGTGAATAGACCAGCCGGCCCAATTACCGATAGCCTCAGCGGCGTGCTAGCTAATCGGATCGTCAAATGATCTCGCTTCTTACGGGCCTGCCGGTCTGGCTGTCAGGGCTCCTCCTCGTCGGATTGACGACCCTACTGGCGATGCTTGGCCCACATCTCGTGCGCCATTATGTGACGCTCGAGGAGCTGAGCGCGAACAACGAGGTGGCAGGATTCAAATTCGCGGTCGTTGGCGTTCTGTATGCGGTCCTGCTTGCCTTCGCGATAATTGTTGTCTGGGAAAAATTCAATGACGCAGAAAACACGGTCGCGCGGGAAGCGGGCGCGACCGCGAATGTCTACCGGCTGTCGCGCGGCATAGGTGATATGCCCGGGTCTTCGCTTCGCGAAGCATTGAGTAAGTACCTAACTATCACCATCTCGGACGATTGGCCTGCCATGGGGCACGGTAGCGAGAGTACGTCCGCACGGGGGGCATTGGACGCGGTCTACGCGGCGTTCTTGCCTTCGGTTCAGCAGCAGAGTAGCGCTCTAACGACCGAGATCCTGCATCAGCTCGATGTCGTCACCCAGGAGCGGCGCGCCAGGATTGTCGCCGCAGAAGGCACGGTCCCGGGAATTTTATGGACGGTCCTCTTCTGGGGCGCCGCGGTGACAGTCAGCTTCACCTATTTCTTCGGCACGCAGAACCTGCGCGCGCAGACCCTCATGACTGGACTGCTATCGATGCTGATCTTTTCAGGACTGCTGGTGATCATTGTCATCGATCACCCGTTCGCTGGCGTGGTGAAAGTTCAGCCGGATGCTCTCGCCAAAGTCCTCGCCGAGTTTGGCACCTCAAACGGACGTTAGGTTCTGCCCTAAATTGCCGCGAGCCCGACAACAGCGGCACGCGCAACAGAAAACGCGCGGGCCCGGGGGAACGACCTCCCCCGAGCCCGCGCCAGCCAGCCGGACGCCCCACGACC